>CAZSHQ010000056.1:0-6404 GCA_964606995.1 uncultured Dehalococcoidia bacterium
ATCCCTACAGCAAGACGGCCGGCGTCTTCAGCATCCCCCGCGACCTGTGGGTGGAGATCCCCGACCGCGACGGAGGCTACTTCGAGAACCGCATCAACGTGGCCTACGAATATGGGCCCATCTGGAAGTATCCTGGCGGCGGGCCAGGCTTGGCGGTAGCGACTGTGGAGCACAACTTCGGCATCGAGATCGATCACTACTTGGTGCTGGACTTTGTGGGCTTTATGGAGTTGGTCGATACCGTTGATGGCATCGACGTGGAGGTGGAGGAGCACATCGTAGACCCTTCCTACTGCCTGACAGCGGCCTGCGATGACCGCCAGATCATCGTGTTCGAGCCGGGGCTGGAGCACATGGACGGCGAGCGGGCTCTAGCCTACGCGCGTGTTCGCTACGGCTCCGGCGACCTCCAGCGCATCGAACGGCAGCAGGAGGTGATAAGGGCTGCGGTGGACGCAGCCCTGGACGCTAAACTGCTCATGCCCAACAGGGCCGTGTCCATCTACAATAAGTTCCGCGATGCCGTGAACACGGATGTCAGCGTTTTCAAGGTGCCAGGGCTGGCCCTCCTGGCCAAGGACATTCCGCCGGAGGATATCACCACCATCTCTCTGGCCTCGGCGGTGCAGGACGCAGTAATCGGCGGTGCCCAGGTGCTGGTTGCCGATTGGGACGAGGTGGAAGCGCTAAAGCGGGAGGTCTTCTTTGATGGCCGGTTGCGGTCTGAAGGGGCCTTTGTGGAAGTACAAAACGGCACTGCTGCTCCCGGCTTGGCCACCAGTGTTGTGAACTACCTGGCCAGCCGCGGCCTAGCGAAGACAGACATCGCTATCAGCGATACCAGCGACGGTCTATACCATCAGGAGACGCTAATCTACGACCTGGCGGGAAAGGGGTACACCGCCAAGAAACTAGCCGAATGGCTGGGTCTGCCCAACAACTGTATACGGGAGGTGGGGACAGACGAAACCACGCCTATCCCCACTTCCTCCGCTGATATCGTTGTTGTCCTGGGCGCCGATGCCCAAACTCCCGAGAGCTAGACTCTCGGCCCGCTGGTTGACGCTGGCGGGTGGTTCGTAATCTACTGCTCGAACCAACTCCCCATCTGCATGAGGGTGCCCATGTCGCCGGTGAAGGTAAACTGGCCGCTCATGAAAGCGGTGGTTGCGTCCAGCTCACGGCGCATGATCTTCAGCCAGACATCGGAGGGAGTGTTGATGGTGACTGTGGGGCTGGCGTGCTCCCCTTCGCTGGCAGCGCAATTGCCTTCCTTGACTTCGAGGTAGTAGTCGCCGACCTCGGGTCCCGTCACCTTGAACTGGATGACCGCGCTAACGCCCGCTGCCTTGTCGGCCTTGAACTGCGTAGGCATTCCCAGAAGCCCTTCCTTGCAGGTCTCGGGAAGCTGCTGAGCCATAGTGCACCTCCTTCTTGGTGACTGCTAAATTCGCGACGCAGTGCCGCCCTAGAATACCACCAAAGACTTCAATCCGTCCATACCCAGGCGCAAGGAATATGTCTTGAGTTCATCATGAATTTTGACGGAATGGGTGTTTACTTCTTCCGCCTTGAAGTCGTTCTGGACAGGCTGTGAGCGCTCAGGCCCAGCCTATTTCTCTTTCTTTTTGGCAGGACGCCTCTTCTTGACGACTTCTTCAGCGCTGGCTTCCTTCTTCTTACTGCGACGCTTTCGAACCGGGGCCGCTTCCTCCTCAACGACGGTAGCCGCGGCCAGCACAGTGCTGTACTTCTTCATGAGGCGACCCTTGCGGCGAGCGACGCTACTATGGTGGATCGCTCCCTTTTGGGCCGCTTGATCCAGAGCGCTGATGGCCATCCGCACCGCCTCGGCCGAGGCCTGCTGGTCGGCGCTGGCCATGGTTAGCTCGGCACGGCGAACGAGGGTCCTGGCAGTGCTACGGCGTGCTCGGTTACGCGAGCGCTGCTGCTCCGATCTTCGCCAAGCCTTGGCCGCCGAACGGTTACTCAAAGGGATGATTCCTCCTTCGAAGCAGACTGAAGCTATCATAAGCAAGCCGGGTCGTTTTGTCTAGTGGAACTTGCCTGAGGAACTGTTGCTATAATGAATGGCCTGTGAGGCAAGGAGACAATGACGGGGAAGAGCGGCAGCGAAGCGATCTTCTCGCGGCCCTGGGGCGGGGTAGCGGGGGCGGCCATTATCGTGGCGGTGGGCTTTTTGGGCAGCCGCCTCCTGGGCGTGGTCCGCACCATGGCCATCGCTGACGCCTTTGGCACCACCCCCGACCTTGACGCCTACTGGGTGGCCTTCCGCCTGCCCGACCTTATCTTCCAGGTGCTGGCGGGCGCCACTCTGGGCAGCGCCTTCATCCCCACTTTCGCCCGCTATATCGCCCAGAAGGACGAGGAGGAGGCCTGGCGCCTGGCCAGTTCGGTCCTGAACCTGATCGCTGCCCTAACCGGCGTCTTGGCCGTAGCGGCGGTGATCCTGGCCCCCTGGCTGGTGCCCCTAATGGCGCCGGGCCTGGAGGAAGGGCTGCAGGACCAGGCGGTGGAGCTGACCCGTATCATGCTGGTTTCGCCCGTCCTGTTTGCCATCAGCGGCATGCTCACCGGCATCCTCAACGCGCGCCAGCACTTCTTCCTGGCGGCCCTGGCGCCCATGTTCTACAACCTGTCCATCATCTTCGGTGCCGTCTTCCTGTCCGAGCCCTGGGGGGTGCACGGGCTGGCCGCCGGCGTGGTGCTTGGCTCCGGTCTCCACCTGCTGGTGCAGGTGCCAGGGGTTTTCGGCGTGGGCATGAGGTATCACCTGGAGGCCCGCTGGCGCCATCCAGGGGTGCGAGAGGTGGGCCGCCTGATGCTGCCGCGGATGGCAGGCCTGGCGGCCGCCCAGGCCAACTTCGTGGTGGCAATCTTTTTCGCCTCGCGCCTGGAGGAGGGGAGCATCTCCGCCCTCAACTATGCCTGGATGCTGGCGATAATGCCCCTGGCCTTGTTCGGCGTGGCTATCGCCACCGCCGTCTTTCCCACCATGGCCCAGCAGGCAGCCACCGATAGCCTGGATAGAATGCAGAGCACGCTCTACGCCAGCCTCCGCTACATCCTCTTCCTTATCATACCGGCCAGCGTCGGCCTTATTCTCCTGCGGGAGCCCCTGGTATCTCTCCTGCTGGAGCGAGGCGAATTCGACCCAAGGTCGGCGAGCATCACTTCCTCCGCCCTCCTCTTCTATTCGTTTGGGTTATTCGCTCACAGCGGCGTCGAGATCCTCAGCCGCGGCTTCTATGCCCTGCGCGACACCCGCACGCCGGTGGCCCTGGCGGTGCTCTCGATGGTGCTGAACCTACTGTTCAGCATAGCCTTGGTGGGCCCGATGGAGCACGACGGCCTGGCCTTGGCCATGTCCCTGGCCACCATAGTCGAGTCCTCCCTTCTGTTCATGTTTCTCCAGCGGCGGCTGGCCGGCCCCGAGGCGGGCTATCTGGCGAGCTTCCTCCTGCGCACGGTTGCCGCTACCGCCCTCATGGCGGCAGTGGTGTCGGTGTTCATAGCGGTGGAGGAGACCGCCGACCCTCTGGGCACCCACACCGTCTGGGAGGCCCTGGTGAAGGTGGTCGGAGGTGGCGCCCTGGGCGGCGGCACCTTCTTCCTGGCCGCCCTTGTTCTGCGCTGCGAGGAGGCCCGCGCCCTCTGGCGCCGCCTGGGTTTGATTCGTTGACGAGAAGCTTGTGGTTGCTTTTCCGGCCGGTCTGACCTATAATTTGTCTAGAAATGGCCTACAACGATAAGGTTCTCATATGTCGCGACTGCGGCATCAGTTTCACCTTTACGGCGGGTGAGCAGGCTTTTTATGCCAGCAGGGGCTTGTTGAACCAGCCCACCCGCTGCCCCTCATGCCGTTCGGCGCGCAAGTCGGGTCGAGCGCCGGAGGAAGGTGGCTACGTGCACTATGGGGCCGCCGCCAGCTTTGGCGGACGTACGCCGCGCCAGATGCACCCCGCGGTGTGTGCCGAGTGTGGTCAGATGACGGAGGTGCCCTTCCTGCCCAGGGGCGACAAGCCTGTCTATTGCAGCGAGTGCTATAACAAGATTCGCGAACGCTCATAGGGGATCGCGGCAGCCCAATCTCCCGGCCTGGTATGTGGCCAGCCTTTATCTCTTTCGGTGGAGCGCTAATGAGTAGAAGAATAGCCATCATTCAACTCGCTCGCCTCCTGGGCAAGGAGGAATTCTACCGGTATCTCTCCCTGGAGGAGGGTTCAGAGCCGGACGAGCTGAGCAGCGAGCAGATGGCGCGACTGCAGCTGCTGTTGGACGAGCGGCTAGAAGAACTAGTGCGGGGGCTGGCCGGTGAGGTGGTAGCCTCCGACGATGTCACTGACGTTGTGTCGGGCGTGGCCTATCTGGAGGATCGATTGTCCTTCTTCAGCGAACTGCTGACCGCGGACCAAAAGGAGAAGGTTCGCGACGGTTTCCGTAGCTTCTCCTCTCGTTGGTGATGAGCTGAGATATGTGCGCCGTTGACACAACATCGCGCCAACGCTAAACTAGTCGCACAATCGAACAGGGGCGACGACGGAGACGAGTAGGGCGGCTCATCTGCCCAGCGAGTCCCGCAGGGTGCAAGCGGACGCAGCCCTGGCCGCTCGAAAATCCCTCCCGAGCCGCCGACCGAACGCCCCGACAGGTCGG
Source organism: uncultured Dehalococcoidia bacterium (assembly GCA_964606995.1). Lineage (GTDB taxonomy): Bacteria > Chloroflexota > Dehalococcoidia > SM23-28-2 > SM23-28-2 > SM23-28-2. The sequence goes on from CAZSHQ010000056.1 coordinate 4,678, forward strand.
GGTCAGTAGGCTCGGCCGAAGCGCCCATCGTTACCAGGGGCAGGGGCATAACCAGCGGTCACGGACAGGGGCTGGCGTGCCTCCAAAGAGTGTCCTCCGCCTCTGGCGGAGGGAACAAGGGTGGTACCGCGGGTATCTTGAATGAGGCGCCCGTCCCTTAGGGGGCGGGCCTTCGACATATTGGACAGGTGGTGCAGATGTTCCGGCCCGTCAGTAGCAAGGTGAGCTTCCCCCAGCTGGAGGAGAGCATCCTCCGTCTGTGGAAGGAGCGGGACATCTTCCACAAGAGCATCGACCAGCGCCCGGAAGACCGCCTGTTCATCTTCTACGAGGGCCCTCCCTACGCCAATGCCAGTCCCGGCATCCACCACGTGCTGGCCCGTGTGTTCAAGGACGTGATCGTGCGCTACAAGACGATGCGCGGCTATCGAGTGCCCCGCAAGGCGGGCTGGGACACCCACGGCCTGCCCGCTGAGCTGGAGGTGGAGCGAGCCCTGGGCTTCAAGAGCAAGACCGACATCGAGAGCTTTGGCATCGAAGAGTTCAACCGCCGCTGCCGCCAGAACGTCTTCTCCTATCTGAAGGAGTGGGAGGCCCTCACCGAGCGTATCGCCTTCTGGCTGGACCTGGGCGATGCCTACATCACCTGTACCAACGACTACATGGAGTCCTGCTGGTGGGCGGTCAAGCAGTTGTGGGATCGCGGCCTGGTCTACCAGGACTATCGGGTGACGCCCCACTGCCCTCGCTGCGGCACGTCGCTGTCTGACCACGAGGTGGCCCAGGGCTATCAGGAGAATACGCCTGACCCATCGGTATGGATAAAGTTCCGCCTGACGCCCGAGAGCGAGCAGAAACTGAGCCAGAAGGTGCCCGGCGAGGCGCCCACCTACTTCCTGGCCTGGACCACCACCCCCTGGACGCTTCCCGGCAACACCGCCCTGGCGGTGGACCCCAATGCTGACTACGCGGTGGCGGAGGTGGCCGGCCGCGAGGGGCTCGAACGGTTGATCCTGGCGGCGAACTTGGTCGGCCTTTCGCTAGGCGATGAGTGCAAACTGGTGGCCAAGGTCGAGGGGCGGGAGCTGGCCGGCCTCCACTACCAGCCGCTGTACGACCCGCGAGAGTGGGGTTTGGAGGCCCTCGCCTTCAATCTCGAAGGTCGCTTGCTGCCCGTGGCGCGAGGGAAGACGGTGGAGAAGGCCTATGCCGTCATCAGCGCCGACTTCGTATCGCTTAGCGAAGGCACCGGCATCGTCCACATGGCCCCTGCCTTCGGTGGCGAGGACTTCGAGGCCGGTAAGGTAGAGGGATTGCTCTTCGTCCAGCCGGTCGACCTGCGGGGCCAGATGACAGCGCCGGCTACTCCCTTCGATGGGCTGTTCGTCAAGGACGCCGATGGGCCCATCCTGGACGACCTGGAGGAGCGAGGGCTCCTCCTGCGCCGCGAGACCATCTATCACACCTATCCCTTCTGCTGGCGCTGCGACATGCCCCTCCTCTACTACGCCAAGCCTAGCTGGTACATCCGCACCACCGCTGTTAAGGACCGCCTGGTGGCCCTCAACCGGCAGATCGACTGGTACCCGGGCCACATCAAGGAGGGACGGTTCGGCAACTGGCTGGAGAACAACATCGACTGGGCAGCCTCGCGTGAGCGCTTCTGGGGCACCCCCCTGCCCATCTGGCGCTGCCAGGCCTGCGGTCAGCACGACTGCGTCGGCTCC
>CAZSHQ010000057.1:0-6402 GCA_964606995.1 uncultured Dehalococcoidia bacterium
CGCCGATCATCAGCCAGCTCTGCCACGAGGGGGTGATGGAGGCCAGGGCCTATCACCAGACCGAGGCTTTCACTGCCACCCTCCAGTTCGCCCGGACCGAGGGCATCGTTTCGGCGCCGGAGGCCGCCCATGCGATCCGCTGTGTTATCGACGAGGCCCTGGCCGCCCGCGAGGCCGGCGAGAAGCGGGTGATCCTGTTCAACCACAGCGGCCATGGCCTGCTGGACCTAGCGGCCTACGAGGCTTTCCTGGCGGGCAAGCTGGAGGACTACGCCTACCCGGCCGAGAAGGTGCGGGAGGCCATGACTCACGTGCCGAAGCTGTAAGGAAGGAGCCCCGTTCTGATGGGGTGGTCAAGGAGTCGTACAGGAGAGGGATGTACTATCCAAGCCTAGCCGAGGTCAAGAAGCTGGCTGGCCAGGCAAACCTTGCCCCTATTTATCGCGAGGTGACGGGCGACCTGGAGACGCCTGTGTCGGCCTACCTCAAGGTGGCTCGGGGCGATCACTCCTTCCTCCTGGAGAGCGTGGAGGGAGGCGAGCGCCTGGCCCGCTATAGCTTCATGGGCACCGAGCCCTATCGGGTCCTTCGTCTGGGGCCGTATCCCGACCTTCGCCAGGGCTCCGACCCCCTGCGGGCGATCGAGGAGGAGCTGGGCCGCTTCCGCCTGGCGCCGGTGGAGGGGCTGCCCCGCTTCACTGGCGGCGCTGTCGGCTATCTGTCCTACGAGGCGATTCGCCACTTCGAGCCACGGGTGCCCATGGGGGAGAACGAGGCGCTGAACCTGCCGGAGGCGATCTTCATGTTCGTCGACACCATGCTGGTGTTCGACCACCTGAAGCACACCATCAAGGTGGTCAGCCACGCCCGTCTGGACGGCGACATCGACGCCGCCTACCGCCAGGCGGTGTGGCGCATCGACGAGCTGGTGGAGCGACTGGCTCAGCCCCTGCCCAGCCTGGCCTACCCTGTGGAGGCTTTACCCGGCCCCGGGGACCAGGCCGTGCGCTCCAACATGGACCTCGAGGAGTACCTGGCCAAGGTCGAGCGCTGCCGTCAGTACATCATCGCCGGCGACATCATCCAGGTGGTGCTCTCCCAGCGCTTCTCCCGCCCCACCAGCGCCCATCCCCTCAGCATCTATCGCGCTCTGCGGGCGATAAACCCCTCGCCCTACATGTACTACCTCCAGACGGCCGACTGCCACATCGTTGGCGCCTCGCCGGAGATGCTGGTGCGGGTGGAGGACGGCGTCGTCTCTACCCATCCCATCGCCGGCACGCGGCCGCGTGGTCGCGATCCGGAAGAAGACAGAGCTCTGGAGGAGGACCTGCGGAGCGACGAGAAGGAGAGGGCGGAGCACATCATGCTCCTCGACCTGGGGCGCAACGACATCGGCCGCGTGAGCCAGCCGGGGACGGTGCAGGTCAGCCAGCTCATGGAGGTGGAGCGCTACTCCCACGTCATGCACCTGATCTCCCACGTGAGCGGCCGCCTGCGCCAGGGGATGAGCTACTACGATGCCCTGCGGGCCTGCTTCCCCGCCGGCACCGTCTCGGGGGCGCCCAAGATCCGCGCCATGGAGATCATCGCCGGGCTGGAGGCCGACCGGCGGGGGCCTTACGCCGGGGCCGTGGGCTACTTCAGCTTCTCGGGCAACCTGGACACCGCCATCACCATCCGCACGCTGGTGGTGGACGACGGGGTGGCCCACGTTCAGGCCGGCGGCGGCATCGTCTACGACAGCGTGCCTGAGCGGGAGCATCAGGAGTGTGTGAACAAGGCCAAGGCGGTGCTGGCGGCGATCAGTCAGGCGGAGGCGGCGGAGGCGGGGGTGCCCCGCGGCAGCCTGGGGTACTAGGGCCATGCTCTTGCTCATCGACAACTACGACAGCTTTACCTACAACCTCTACCAGTACCTGTGCGAGCTGGGGGCCGAGGTGCAGGTGGTGCGCAACGATAAGGCCACCATTGCCGACATCGAGGCCATGCGTCCCGAGCGCATCGTCATATCGCCGGGGCCCTGCACGCCCAAGGAGGCGGGCATCAGCGTCGATGTGGTTCGCCACTTCGCCGGCAAGCTGCCCATCCTGGGGGTCTGCCTGGGCCACCAGTGCGTGGGCGAGGCCTTCGGGGGGACGGTGGCCGCTGCCGGCGAGATCGTCCACGGCAAGATGTCCGTCATCCACCACGACGGCAGGGGCGTGCTCTCGGGCCTGGCCAGCCCCTTCGAGGGCATCCGCTACCACTCGCTGGCCGTCCAGCGGGAGGGCCTGCCCGACTGCCTGGAGGTCACGGCCTGGACCGACCGGGGCGTTATAATGGGCCTGCGCCACAAGGAGCACGCGGTGGTGGGGGTGCAGTTCCACCCGGAGTCGATCATGACGGCCGTGGGCAAGGACGTGCTGCGGAACTTTCTGGAGATGTGAGGCGGTCAGGAGATGATCCGCGAAGCCATCGATGCAATCGTCAATCAGGGGCGCTCCCTCAGCGAGGAGGAGGCGGCCGCCGTCATGGAGGAGATCATGTCGGGGGAGGCCACTCCGGCCCAGCTGGCGGCCTTCCTGGTGGCCCTGCGCCTCAAGGGCGAGACGGTGGAGGAGATCGCCGGCATGGCGCGGGTGATGCGGGCCAAGGCCCTGCGGGTGCCCTTCGAGGGGCTGCCTCTGCTGGACACCTGCGGCACCGGCGGCGACCGCATGGGCACGTTCAACGTATCGACCGCCGCCGCCTTCGTGGCCGCTGGAGCTGGCGCTGTCGTGGCCAAGCACGGCAATCGGGCGATGACCAGCCACTGCGGCTCGGCCGACGTCCTGGAGGCCCTGGGGGCCAAGATCGACCTGCCGCCGGAGGGGGTGGCCCACTGCCTGCGCGAGGTGAGCATGGGCTTCATGTTCGCCCCCGTCTTCCATCCGGCGATGCGCTTCGCCGCTGGCCCGCGGCGGGAGATCGGCGTGCGCAGCGTGTTCAACATACTGGGGCCGCTGACCAACCCGGCGGGGGCCAGCGCCCAGGTGCTGGGGGTGGCCGACGCCATCATCGGCGAGAAGATAATCCAGGTGCTGGGCCGCCTGGGCTGTCGCCGCGCCCTGGTGGTGCACGGCGAGGACGGCCTGGACGAGATGTCCCTGAGCGGCCCTACCCTGGTCTACGAGCTCGAGGAAGGCGACATTCGCTCCTACCGGGTGACGCCGGAGGAGGTGGGCCTGCGGCAGGCCAGCGGCCAGGCGGTGAAGGGCGGCTCGCCCGAGGAGAACGCCGCCGCCATGCGAGCCGTCTTCGGCGGTGAGCAGGGGCCCCTGCGGGACATCGTCCTCCTGAACTCGGCGGCCGCCCTGGTAGCCGCCGACAAGGCCGCGACCCTGGCCGAGGGCGTTCCCCTCGCCGCTCAGGCCATCGATAGCGGCGCCGCCAGGGAGAAGCTTGGCCGTTTCATTGAGGTGACGACCAGCTTTGGCTAGCGAGCTTCCCGCCATCCTCGACCGCATCGTGGCCGCCAAGCGCCAGGTGCTGGAGCGCCGGCGTCGGGATGAGCCCGCAGGTATCCTGCGCACGCGGCTGGCTCAGGCGGCAGCGCCTACCAGGTCGCTGGCTCAGGCGCTGCGGGGCCCTTCGCTGGGCCTCATCGCCGAGGTCAAGCGGGCGTCGCCGTCGCGAGGCGTCCTGCGCGCCGACCTGGACCCGCAGGCCCTGGCTCGCACTTACGCTGGCAGCGGCGCGGCGGCCATATCGGTGCTCACAGAGGAGCAGCACTTCCAGGGCAGCCTCGGTGACCTGGAGGCTGTTCGGGCGGTCCTAGACGGCCGCGGCGATCCTCATCCGCCCCTTCTGCGCAAAGACTTCCTGTTCGACGCCTACCATCTGTTCGAGGCGCGAGCCTACGGCGCCGATGCTGTGCTTCTCATCGTTGCCATCCTCAAGCCGCAGCTGCTGGCCGAGCTGCTGGCCCTGGCTCGCACCCTGGGCCTGGACTGCCTGGTAGAGGTGCACGACGAGCAGGAGCTAGAGCGAGCCCTGGCCGCCGACGCCCAGATCATCGGCATCAACAACCGTGACCTGCGGACGTTCGAGGTGGACGTGGCGCTGACCGAGCGCCTGCGTCCGCTGATCCCGGAGGGCAGGGTGGTGGTGGCCGAGAGCGGCATTCACAGCCGGGCCGACGTGGAGCGACTGCGAGCGCTGGGGGTGGACGCCGTGCTCATTGGCGAGGCGCTGGTGACGGCGGACGATGCGGCGGCCAAGATCCGGGAGCTGTTGAGAGCATGACCCTCGTCAAGATCTGTGGCATGCGCGAGCCCCGCCACGCCATGACGGCGGCGGACGCTGGTGCCGATTTCATCGGCGTCATCTTCGCTCCCAGTCGGCGTCGGGTGACGGTCGAGCAGGCGCAGGCCATTGCTCGCGCCCTCGGCTCTGGTCAAGCGACCGCCGAGCGCCCACCGGCCGACGCGGCGAAGGATGCGCGCTGGTTCCGTCGGTGGGCGCGGAGCATCGAGGCCCTGCTGGGGCGCAAGCGTCCCCTGCTGGTGGGCGTCTTCGCCGACGCCGAGCCCGAGACCATAAACTCGATCGCTGAGAGCTGCGGGCTCGACTTGGTGCAGCTCAGCGGACACGAGGCCTGGGGGATGTGCCTGGAGATAGACCGACCGGTGATCAAGGCCATACGGGTGAGCGCTTCGGCGTCGGCTCGCAGCATCCTGGGGACGATGCGCCCGGGCACGGCCGCCCTCTGCCTGCTGGACAGCGACGTGAAGGGCATCCTGGGCGGTAGCGGTCAGACCTTCGACTGGGAGGTGGCCCGAGGCGTGGCGGCTAAGCGGCCGATCATTCTGGCCGGTGGTCTGACGCCGGAGAACGTGGGCGAGGCGGTGCGTCTCGTAAAGCCCTGGGCGGTGGACGTGTCCAGCGGCGTGGAGACGGACGGGATGAAGGATGTGGCCAAGGTTCGGGCGTTTATTGCGGCGGCCACGGGCGCAGAGGCTGTGTAGCAGCCGGGGTAGCGCAAACATCCTCTGTCCAACTCATCCTATAGTCCAAGCATAAGTTGTATCGCCGCATTTCGACACTTTGACACTTGACAGCCGGTGTGATATCATATATAGTATCACTATGGACGTCCGGCGTGGGATACGGCGCTTGCGGCAGCGAAAAGCGAACGTACGCTTCCGGCAGCTTCGGTCCCTCGTCGAGGCGGCAGGATGGGAACTAGACCGCGTGAGTGGCAGCCACTACATCTTCGTGAAGCCAGGCAGGATGCCCCTTTCAATCCTGCACCATCCGGGAGCGCTGAATTCCTGGCTGGTGGACAGGGTACTAGACGAGCTAGAGCGCGACTACGAAGTGGAGGGATAGACATGGCAGAGCCTGAGCAGGTTGCCAAGTACCTTTCGGAGCCTTATTCGAGGGTTCTTGTGCCTGACCCTTCAGGTGGCTATTTTGCGGAGATCCTGGAATTTCCGGGCTGTTTCAGTCAGGGCGACACTCCGCAGGAAGCCATCAAGAACCTGGAAGAGGCCATGGCAGCGTGGACCGACGCTGCTTTGGACGCAGGCCAGTCTATTCCCGCGCCTGCGGCCTCCCGGGGCTATAGCGGTCACGTAGCGTTGAGAATGCCCAAGTCGCTCCATCGGGAGGCGGTTAGAAGGGCGGAGTTGGACGGAGTCAGCCTCAATCAGTATCTCGTAGCCGCCATTGAGGCGCGCGTCGCCGGGGAAACACTCGCCGACCAGATAGTCGCAAGGGTCGGAGGGCACTTCGTCATGCGTGTGACCACCCAGGTTGACTTCGCCGTCAACGTGGCGGGCGCGGCGACTGGCGAGATATTGAAGCCCGTCGGGGAGCTTGTCGAAGCGGATACGGGCGAGTACAGCGTCATTGACAACCTTGCAAGGAGGGAGCACCAAAATGCCTGAGGTAGAACAGCTGCTCTACACATATCGGGAATTGACAGAGCTCATGTTGAGGGACCGCGGTATCACGTCTGGCCATTGGGCCATCTTCTTGAAGTTTCGCTTTACCGGGGGGAATATCGACGTGGAAGGCGGTACCCATCCGGCAGCCATTACCCTGATAGAGGGCATCGGTCTTCAGCACGTGGATGCGTCCTTTCCTCTCGCCGTTGATGCCAGCAAGGTGGGCAAGCCAGCAGGCCGACGGTCCCGGGTCGCCGAGAAGTCGGCTCAGGCCTCTTAGTATGAAGACGTCGCTCCCTGGCGCTGGCGGCCACTTTGGGCCCTTCGGCGGCCAGTTCGTGCCCGAGACCCTGATGACCGCCCTGGCCGAGCTGACGGAGGCCTATCACCAGGCCCAGCAGGACGAGCTCTTCCAGCGCGAGCTGGAGTCTCTCCTGCGCGACTACGCCGGTCGGCCCACGCCCCTCTACTTCGCCGAGAACCTCAGCCA
>CAZSHQ010000058.1:0-6350 GCA_964606995.1 uncultured Dehalococcoidia bacterium
CCCTGGACGCTGTGGGCATCACCGTGAACAAGAACACCATCCCCTACGACGAGCGACCGCCGACGGTGTGCAGCGGCATCCGCATCGGGACGCCGGCCGTCACCAGCCGGGGCTTCGGGCCAGAGGAGATGCGGCGCATCGCCGACCTCATTGCCCGCATCCTGGACAACATAGAGGATGAGAAGGTGGCGGTGGCCGTGCGGCAGGAGGTGGTGGAGTTCGCCAGCAGCTTCCCCGTGCCGGGCATCCCCGGCTGAGGGTGGGCAGGCCTTGACCAGGAGCCGCTTCGCTTGTGAAGGAAGCAGTTGCATGCTATAATTCGCTGCGTTCTATAGTCGGCGGCGGGTGGGCTTCGAGTTTCGCCTGCTAGCAGGGAGGATGGGAGCGAGGCCTTGCGCGATTACGAGATGGTGATGATCATTAGCCCTGATGTTCCCGAGGAGGAAGTGCCTGGGACTATCGAGAAGGTGGGCCAGTTCATCACCGGCCGCGGCGGCGAGGTAGCGGAAGTGGATCGTTGGGGCCGAAGGAAGTTGGCTTATCCCATCAGACGATACACCGAAGGCAACTACGTTCTTACCCAGTTCAAGCTTGACCCCACTCAGGTGGCCGATCTGGAGGCGAGCCTGGAGCTGACAGAGGAAGTGATACGCCATCTGGTCGTGCGGAGGGAGGAAGACGAAACGGTGGCCCCCTGAAGCACGTGGGCGTCTTGGGGTTGAGCGAAAGGAGCTGGCGCGATGGCAGGTCTGAATAAGCTGATGATTATCGGTAATGTGGGTACCGATCCGGAGATGCGCTACACCGCCAGCGGTGACGCCATGACCACCTTTCGCGTTGCTACTAACTTCAGATTCACTTCGCGCGAGGGCGAACGGCGAGAGGAGACGGAGTGGTTCAGCGTAGTAGCCTGGCGCAATCTGGCCGAACAGTGTAGCCAGTTTCTCCAGAAGGGGCGGCGGGTCTATGTGGAGGGACGGCTGCGTAGCCGCTCGTGGGAAGCGCCCGACGGACAGCGGCGCTTCCGGAACGAGGTGATGGCCGATAGGGTGCTGTTCCTGGATCGAGCGCCGGGTGTGCCGTTGCCTGAGGAGGGAGAGGCGGAAACGACGGAGGCCGAAACGACGGAGGCCGAGGAGCTACCCTTTGAGTAGATGGGTTTGACCGATGGTAGAAGAACGAGAACGAGCGCGAGAAGAGGGCGCTGGCGAGCCGGCTAGACGCAGGCCCCGCGGGCGGTACGGCCGACGGCGCAAGGTCTGCATGTTTTGTGTGGACCACGTCACGGTTATCGACTACAAAGACGTTGGCAAGCTGCGTCGCTTCCTGTCCGATCGTGCGCGCATCGAGCCCAGGAGGAAGCTGGGGACCTGCGCCAAGCATCAGCGGGCTCTATCCCAGGCGCTGAAGCGGGCCAGGCATTTGGCTCTTCTGCCCTACACGGCGGAGCACATTCGGGCAACGGGATCTTCCTCTTCGCGCCAGTAGCTGGTGCCGTGCAAGCTGGGACGGTAGGGAGGGTTTCCGTCTGCTTCTCCGTCCGTTATTCTTGAGGGGGTATTACCCTTGGTCAAGAAGAGACGACAGAGACCCCTGCCCATTCCGCCGCGCCCACGGCGGCGGCCCTTGAGCCGCGAATTTCGGCGCCAGTTGGCGGTCATTGTCGGTTTTGTGCTGCTGCTGGTAGGCATCGCGGCAGGCTTCGGCTATTTTCAGTTTCAAGATTGGTACGAGGAGCACATCCAGCGTCCTCACTCCGAGGCCGTTCAGGTAGGCGAAACCACCTTCGATCTCGACCACTTTGCCCGCCGTCTCAAGCTGCTGGTCACTGAGTACGGCCTTCAAGAACAGCCTGAGCAAGCCTCTCTGGTCGTTGATTGGCTGATCAGTACTCTGGGAAGCGAGGAGCTGCTGCGGGGCAGAGCGCCCGCTGACCTGGGCGTGTCCGTATCGCCCGGAGAGATCGAACTGGAGATCAGTGATCGGCTGGGCCTGACGCAGAGCGATCCGGAGGCATTCGCCATGGCCTATGAGCAGGAGTTGAAGAGGAGCGACCTTTCGGACGAGGAGTATCGGGCGATGATAGAGGCCGACCTTCTAAGCGGTAAGGTGCAGGAGGTCTTTTCCCTGTCTGTGCCCCAGACCGTCGAGCAGGTGAGGATGCGCCAGATCCTGGTGGGGACAGAGGAGGAAGCCCGCTCGGTGTTGGAACGTCTGGATGGTGGCGAAGACTTCGGCGATCTGGCTCGTGAGCTTTCTCCGGATGAGGAGACCGAGGAGGAGGAGGACGGCGAACTAGATTGGGTGGCTCGCGATGAGCTGGACCTATCGTACGCTGTCAAGGTGTTCGATCTGGAGGTGGGTGCTCCCAGTGAGCCCATCCCCGGGCCGGGCGGCTACTTCATCTTTGAGGTGGAGGAGAAGGAGGCCGAGCGGGAGGTGACGCCGGAGCAGCGGACTAGCATCAGCAATCGCTACTTCACCCTTTGGCTGAGCGAGCAGCGGACGCTGTTGGCCGTGCCTGATGTTCAGCCGGTATTGCAAGACCCGGACAAGTGGCAGTGGGCAGCGGAGAGGGCTTTCGGCCTGTAGGATAGGAAACGATGGCGAGGCAGGACGAGATTCAGATCGCTTTGCTGGGCTTAGGGGTGATAGGCAGCGGTGTGGCCCGCACCCTCGTGGAGAAGGGGCCAGCCTACGCCGAGCAACTGGGGCTTCAGCTAAGCCTGCGTCACATCCTGGAGCGCGACCTCTACAAGGCTGATGGCGTGCCCATAGACCGCGGCCTGGTTACCGATGACCCCCGCGTTGTCCTGGACGATGAAGCCGTCGATATCGTCATCGAACTCCTGGGTGGTGAGCGGCCGGCCTATGATTTCATCAAAGAAGCCCTCAGTTCCGGTCGCTACGTGGTGACCGCCAACAAGGAGGTCATGGCCAAGCATGGCCTTGAGCTGTTGGCCCTGGCCCAGGAGCATGGGGTGGACATTCTCTTCGAGGCCAGCGTCGGGAGCGGCACCCCCGTCATTGGTCCCCTCAGACGTGACCTCTCGGCTAACGAGATCACTTCCATTCGGGCGATTATCAACGGCACCACCAACTACATTCTCACCCGCATGAGCAAAGAGGGGCTGGATTTCCAGGAGGCGCTGAGCCAGGCTCAGGCCCTGGGCTATGCCGAGGCTGATCCCACCAACGATGTGGAGGGGTTTGATGCGGTCTACAAGGTGGCCATCCTGGCCAGCCTGGCCTTTCACACGCATGTTCAGCCAGACGATGTCTACCGCGAAGGGATCACCAGCCTCACCGGCCGCGACTTCCGCTACGCTGAGGATCTAGGCTATGCTATCAAGCTTCTGGCTGTGGCCAGAAGGGGGGAGGATGGCGTGGATGCAAGGGTGCACCCGTCGTTCGTGCCCAAGGAGGAGCTTCTGGCCAGCGTGGACGGGGTGCTCAACGCCGTTCAGGTGGAGGGCGACCTGTTGGGGCGGGTGCTCTTTCAGGGGCCGGGGGCGGGTCCCTTTCCCACGGCCAGCGCTATCGTGGCCGATGTCATGGACGCCGCTCATAGCGTGGTGGCGGCCAAGGCTGGCCGAAGGGGAGGCCGCTCGCCCTGGCGAGCGGGCCGCTCGTTGCCTATAAGGCCGATGGCTGAACTGACCACCCGCTACTATCTGCGGATGGAGGTGGCGGATCAGCCTGGCGTCCTGGCTCAGATCGCCCGCTGCTTCGGCGACCACGGCGTAAGCATCGCCTCGGTCATCCAGAAGGAGAGCGACGAGGTGGCCCAGACGGCGGAACTGGTCATCATGACGCACGTTGCCCGCGAGGAATCGGTGCAGAAGACCATCAAGGAGGCAGGCAAGCTGGCGGTGGTGAGCCGCGTTGGCAATCTTCTGCGGGTGGAAAGCTGATCGGCCTAGCGGCAGACAGGGGGGATGTTGATGGGTGCGGACAAGAAGCGGCCAGAGGCCGATCCTCCTCCGGCGGAGACGGCAGCTCCGTCGGCTGACGCTGTTCCCTGGCTGGAGGAGGAGCTGCGGCAGGCCAAGAGCCAGCTCTATAAGCTGCAGCAGCAGGTGGAGCAGGCGCGAAACCAGCTCTGGAACCTGGCGGAGAGTGTGCAGAAGGGGGAGGATGTCCTATCCGCCCTGGCCTCACATCTTACAGCCTTCCCCCACCTTCAGGACGAGATGCGCCAGGCCAAGGAACAACTGGGGCGCCTCCAGGAGCGCCAACTGGCCAATCAGAGCCGCATCGAAGATGTGATGCGTCAGCAGCAGGCGACCGCTGAGCGGCAGAGGGAGGAGCACAGTATGTCCCTGCGCCGCCTGGAGGCCGTGGAGAGGCTGGTCCAATCCTACGAGGGGCGCATGCTGGCTGTGGAGGAGGGCGGGCACCGTCTTCGGGACGATGGTTCTCTTCTGGAGAAGCGGTTGGAGGTTGTTGATAAGGGCATCGAAGAGATGGCGACGAAGACGGCTCGCCACGGCGAGGCTATCAAGCGTCTGGAAGAGGAGGCGAGACGTCTGCACAGTGAGGCCGACGCCTTGACTAAGCAGGACTCCATCTTCTCCGAGCGCGTGCAGCTCTTGATCGAGCAGGTCCGCCGCTTGGGGGAGCAGGTGACCATCCTGGGCGAGGATCGGGTGGTCCAACAGGAGCTAGCGGATGTTCAGGAGCACTGGCGCGCGGACGGCCAGCGCCTGGACGAGCGGCTGAAGGCTGTGGAGCGGGCAATCGGGGAGCGGCAGCAGCACGCCGAAGACCATGCTCGTGCCTTGGAGCTGCTGGAGAGCAAGAGCCAGACGCAGATGGAGCGCCTGGCGGCCTTCCAGCAGCAGATCCGTGAACAGCGCCAGCACGTGGTGGCCTACCTGCGCAAGCTGAGCCAGTTCCAGGAGCGCCAGAAACGCCGCCAGTTGGCTGCCACGGAACAGGAACTGAAGGAGATGAAGCAGCGTGACCTCAAGCTGGGCGGGGAGTGATCGGCTTGGCGTATTGCGCCGCTATCGGGACTATCTGCCGTTAACGGAGGCCACTCCCCTTGTTTGCATGGGGGAGGGGGAGACGCCTCTGGTGCGCTCCCAGCGGCTGGAGGCCCGACTCGGCTGTGGCTCCCTTTACTTTAAGCTGGAGAGCTGCAACCCCACAGGCTCCTTCAAGGACCGCGGGATGGTGGTAGCGGTGGCCAAGGCAATAGAGGAGGGGCGAAAGGCGGTGCTCTGTGCTTCCACCGGCAATACCAGCGCCGCCGCCGCAGCCTATGCTGCCCACTGCGGTCTCAGGGCCCATGTTCTCGTGCCGAAGGGCAACATCGCTCAGGGGAAGCTGGCCCAGGCGGTGGCGCATGGTGCCCAGGTCATCGCTGTGGACGGCAACTTCGACCAGGCCCTATCCCTGGCCCGGGCCATCACCGACAAGCATCCCATCGCCCTGGTCAACTCCCTCAATCCCTATCGGCTGGAGGGCCAGAAGACGGCTGCCTTCGAGATCATTGATCACCTGGGGGATGCTCCCGACTACCTGTTCATTCCGGTGGGCAATGCTGGCAACATCACTGCTTACTGGCGAGGTTTCGTCGAGCATGAGCAGAGGGGAAAGGCCAGTAGGAAGCCGCGGATGATGGGGTTCCAGGCAGAGGGGGCGGCTCCCATCGTTCTGGGAAAGCCGGTGGAAAAGCCGGTGACGGTGGCCACGGCTATACGCATCGGCAACCCGGCCAGCTGGAAGGGGGCTGAGGCTGCTCGCGATGCCTCGGGCGGCGTGATCGAGGCGGTGAGCGACGAGGAGATCCTGACGGCTTACCGGATGTTGGCCCAGGAGGAGGGCATCTTCGGCGAGCCGGCCTCGGCGGCGTCGGTGGCGGGTCTGTTCAAGATGAGCCGCCAGGGGCTGGACCTCAGCAACAGCACCATCGTCTGCATCATCACCGGCAGCGGTCTTAAGGACCCCGATACAGCGATGGCTATCCCCACCGAGATCCGCGAGGTGCCCGCCGACCTGGCCGCTGTAGAGAAGACCATCGGCGTGGCATAGGGGCATACTCCACCTTTTGTACTGATTCATTGTGGGAGGAGACGTGATAGATCGCGCCAGGATCGCGGAGGCGGTGCGACAGATCATCGAGGGCATCGGCGAGGATGGCCAGCGGGAGGGCCTCGCCGAGACGCCTCGGCGCATCGCCGACATGTATGCCGATCTCTTCTCTGGTCTCTCCCGGGACCCCCTGGAGGTGCTGCGGGGCGGCTTTCGGGAGGAGAAGGATGAGCCGGTAGTCCTGAGGGATATCCCTTTCTACTCCCTCTGCGAGCATCATTTTCTCCCCTTCTACGGAGTGGCCCACGTGG
>CAZSHQ010000059.1:0-6326 GCA_964606995.1 uncultured Dehalococcoidia bacterium
CCCGATGATCCACCTCCTTGCACGCCCGGCGCAGGCGCTGCAGGAGGTCATCGGCCGCCGTCGTCGCTGCCACAGGAGCGGCCTCCGGGGGTTGGCTCTCACCCTCTCCCGGTGGCGCAGCAGGCTTCGGGGGCTGCGGGGCCTCCCTCTCGGTCTCCTGGAGGCGCGCCCGTAGCTTGGGCGGCTGCGGCGGCGCTGCCTGACGGCCCGCCGGGAAAGACGGTCGGACGACGGGCTCCGCCTCCGCGGCTGCCACCTGAGCAGCAGCGCCCGGTCCCAGCACATGGTCGGCCAGAGCCAGCTCCAGGGGCAGCGATGACTGAGGATCGTCGCGGAAGTCGGCCTGCCCGAAGCCACGCAGCGCTCGCAGGACGTCCTCGCTGGGAGCAGCAGACGAGAGGGAACGCATCTCCTCGACCTCCTCCGCCGCCAGGTCTAACGTGTCCTCGGCGCCCGACTTCACCACAAGCAAGAACCGTAGATAGTTCACTACCTCTCGCTGAAACTGACGCATGTCCACGCCGTCGTCCCGCACAGCAGCGATGAGCTTCAGCCCAGCCGACAGGTCTTTCTCCAGGACGTGGCGCACCAACTCGCGACCGCGGGCATCAGCGGTCAGGCCCAACGAGTCGCGCACCTGCTCCAGGCTGGGCGACGAGCCGTAGTAGTTGCTAAGCTGCTCCACCAGGTTGATAGCGTCGCGGAGGCTGCCGCTGGCGCTGCGAGCGATCTCCTGGAGGGCGGCTGCCTCAATCTGGATGCCTTCCTGCTGGCAGATGTGCTCCAGGCGCGAGACCACCGCCGCCAGTGGCAGACGGTGGAAGTCGAACCGCTGGCAACGAGAGATGATGGTCGCCGGCACCTTGTGGGCCTCGGTGGTGGCCAGGATGAAGATAATGTGGGGTGGTGGCTCCTCCAGCGTCTTGAGCAGGGCGTTGTAGGCCTCGGGGGTGAGCATGTGCACCTCGTCCACCAGGTACACCTTGTACCCACCAGCCATGGGCGCTAGGCCCACCCGATCGCGCAGCTTGCGGATCTCCTCGATGCCCCGATTGCTGGCGGCGTCCATCTCCACCAGGTCCATGGCCCGCCCTTCGAGGTAGGCCTGGCAGGACTCGCAGGTGTTGCACGGCTCGCCATCGGCCGGCTGCAGGCAGTTCACCGCCTTGGCCAGAAGGCGGCCCATGCTCGTCTTGCCCGTGCCACGAGGGCCGCAGAACAGGTAGGCGTGGGCTACCCGACCGCTAGCCAGCGAGTTGCGCACCGTCTGGGTGATGGGGTCCTGGCCCACCAACTCAGAGAAGGACTGCGGACGCCACTTACGATAAAAGACTTCGCTGCTACTGCTGCTGCTACTCAAAAAACCACCGCAAAACTCTACATCTCGAGGCCATTATAGACTAGCGCCGAACATTGTCAAAAGGCGCCGCTTCCAGATCCGCCAGGATTTCCTGCTCCCTTCTCCGCATGCCCCGCTCGTCTTCCGCCTCCACGTGGTCGTAGCCCAGCAGGTGGAGTATGCCATGCACCAGCAGGTGAGCCACCTCGGCCTCCACGCTGTGGCCCTCCTCCTCGGCTTGGCGCACGGCCGTCGGATAGGAGATGATCACCTCGCCCAGCGCGGCAGCCTCGCCCGGCGGGAGGGCAAAGGGCACGTCGCCCTTCTCGCCCAGGCCGAAGGAGAGAACGTCCGTCGGCTGATCGACGCCGAGATAGCGACGGTTCAGCTCGCGGACAGTGGCCTCGTCGCTAATGACTACACCCAGCTCGGTGGGGCCAGCACCCTCCGCCACCAGGACGTGGCGGGCAATTCGCCTCAGCCAGGGCACCCGCAGCGCCGAGCGGAAGGGCCGAGCAACCTGCACCTCTATGCGCTGAGCGGGACGGGAGGGTCGGCGGGCAGCCATGCTGGCATGCTAGCACCCGCTGGCTACCGATTCAAGAAAGGCGAGCCCCTAGCTGCCGAACACCCTGGCCGCCGTCTCCGAGACCTCCAGCAGGAGGAAGGGAAGGATGCCGATGAACAGGATGCCGCCGCTAGCAATAGCCATCGCCAGGCCGAGAGAGGGCCCAGCGGGGACGCGCTCCTCGCTGGGCGCAGCCTCCAGGTACATCTGGAGAACCACTCGCAGGTAGTAGTACGCAGACACCACGCTGTTGAGGACGCCCACAATCACCAGCCAGACCAGGTCGCTCTGGACGGCGGCGTTGAAGATGTAGACCTTCGCGATGAAACCCGCGGTCGGTGGGATGCCGGTGAGGGATAGCAGGCACAGGGTGAGGCCCAGGGCCAGAAGGGGTGCCCGCCGGGCCATGCCGCCGTAGTCGCCTATCTCGTCGCTGTTAATCCGGTTGGAGATGGCAATGATGGCAATGAAGGCCCCCAGGTTGGTGAAGGCGTAGGCTGCCAGGAAGAACATGACCCCGCTCGCCCCCAGGCTGAACCCGCCTTCGGCAGCGGAGATGGCCGCCAGGCCCACCACCAAATACCCCGCCTGGGCGATGGAGCTGTACCCCAGCATTCGCTTGATGTTGGTCTGGCTGATGGCTACGACGTTGCCTACAGTCATCGAGATGGCGGCGATGGCGGCAAACATGTTGGACCAGTCGCCGCTGATAGAGCCGTCGCCCAGAGCCTCGAAGAAGATACGCATCACCACCGCGAAGCCCGCTGCCTTGCTCCCCACCGACAGGTAGGCGGTGATCGGCGTGGGAGCACCCTCGTACACGTCGGGCACCCACATCTGGAAGGGCACCACCGCCATCTTGAACCCCAGACCCGCCGTCAGAAAGACCATCGCCATCACCACTGCCGCCCGCGTATCGTCGTTGGCCGCGGCCACCACGTTCGCTATGTCCGCCAGGCTGGTGCTTCCCGACAGGCCGAAGAGAAGGGCCATGCCGTAGAGCGTGACGGCGGTGCTCATGGCACCCAGGAGGAGATACTTGAGCCCGGCTTCGCTGGAGCGCACGTCCTTAAGGAAGGCCACCAGGATGTACAGCGAGATACTGGTCAACTCCAGAGCGACAAAAATAGCGATGAGGTCGACGGTGGCGGCCAGGAGCATCATGCCAGCCGCCGAGACCAGGATGAGAGCATAGTACTCAGCCTGGTAGCGGCTGAACCGCTCACTGTAGTCGATGGAGGCCAGGATGACCACGCCGGCGATACCAGCGAAGAGGAAGCTGAAGAAGAGCGAGAAGTCGTCCACCACCAGCAGCCCATCGAAGGCACTGCCTCGCATATCGCGGGCCACCAGGGTGCCCGCCCAGATGAGAGAGCCAGCCACCGCCAGCAGGCTGCTGCCCACCACCAGCCATCGGCGCTGCACCACCAGGTCGGTCAGCACGATGATGCCGGCGAAGGCCAGCAGGATCAGCTCGGGCCCCAGACGGTCAACGCTAGCCAGTTCGCCCACCTCAGGCCAGCCTTCCTACGATGGGCTGCACACCGGTCTCGATGACATCGGCCAGCACCGCCGGATAAATGCCGATGAGAAAGATGACGGCCACCATAGCCACCAGGGCCGTTCGCTCCCACCAGGCAGTGGCGTCGCCCAGGCCCTCCCAGCGAGGCAGACGCTCGCCCAGGAACACCCTCTGGATCATCCACAGGATGTAGCCCGCCGTCAGCAGGATGCCGATCACCCCCATGACCGTCAGGAACCCATGCTTATCGAAGGTGCCCAGGAAGACCATCACCTCCGACACGAACCCGGCCGTGCTGGGCAGGCCCAGCGATGCCAGGCCAGCCATGACCATGACGATGGCGATCATCGGCATCTGGTGGGCCAGGCCTGACAGCTCGCCGATCTGACGGGTGTGGGCACGGTCGTAGACCAGCCCCACCACGACGAACAGGAGGCCGGTGATCACACCATGGGTGAACATCTGCATGCCCGCCCCCGTCAAGCCCACCTGCCCCAGGGCAGAGAGGCCCAGCAGCACATAGCCCATATGGCTGATGCTGCTATAGGCGATCAGCCGCTTGAGGTCGGTCTGGATCAGGGTGACCATCGCCCCGTAGAGGATGTTCACCACCCCGAAGACGGCCAGCCACACGCTGGCATCGCGGGCCACGTCGGGAAGGATGCTCAGGCACACGCGCAGCATGCCGTAGCCGCCCATCTTCAGAAGCACCCCCGCCAGCATCACACTCACTGCCGTGGGCGCGTCCGTATGAGCGTCGGGGAGCCAGGTGTGAAAGGGGAACACCGGCAGCTTGATAGCGAATCCGAAGATCAGGAAGAAGAAGAGCACCTGGGTCGGCACCAGCGCATCGCGGATCTCCATCTGGCTTAGGACCCTAATGTCGAAGGTGTCAGCGGCGAAGCCCAGCACCAGCAGGCCCACCAGCATGAAGGCGCTGCCGAAGAAGGTGAAGAAGACGTACTTCCACGCCGAGTAGACCTTGCGGCCGGTGCCCCAGATGGAGATGAGGAAGTACATGGGGATTAGCTCGATCTCCCAGAAGATAAAGAAGAGCAGGAAGTCCAGAGCGGTGAACACGCCCAGAAGGCTCATCTCCAGCAGCAGCAGCCAGGCGAAGTACTCCTTGGGCCGCAGCTCGATGTTCCAGGAGATGAGCACCGCCACCAGGCCCAGCAGGGCGGTGAGCACCACCATGGCCATGCTCAAGCCATCGACGCCAAGCAGGTACTGGACGTCGAAGTGGGCGATGTCGCCGCTGATCCAGGTGTGGCCCTGAACGAACTGAAAGATGGGCTCGGTTTGGTCACGGTCGAAACGACCGAAGAGGACCAAGGCGGCGACAAGCACGACGAACGCCGTGCCCGCTGCCACCCACTTGGCGTCGCGCTCCCTCTCCCTCGGGAGGAAGGCTATGGTGGCGATCCCCAGCAAGGGGAAGAAAACGATGAACGATAACACGGTCGCCTTCCCCTACGGATTCACGATCAGAATGCCTGCCACGATAAGCACAATCCCCACAAAGATGGCCGCCGCGTAGAGCTGGAGCTGACCCGACTGCACCAGCCGCAGACGCGACGCGCTGAACTGGGTGAGCCAGGCCGTTGCGTTCACCACCCCGTCCACCACGTATCTGTCGAATAGGTCCAGGCCCGTCGCCACCGTTCGCACCACGACGCGCCGCACCAGCATGTCCTCGTACAGCCAGTCCATGTAGTACTTGTTGACGACCAACCGGTGGACGGGCCCGAACGCTCGCCGCAGCCTATCGGCGCTCAGCAGGCGAGCGCTGTAGATAGCCCAGGCCACGACGAAGCCCGCCACGCCGAAGATCATCGACAGTGTTGCCAGCCCGAAGTGGAACTCTATATGCGTCAGCCGCTCATGGGCCGCCTCTGGCAGCCAGCCCTCCAGCAGATCGGTCACCCCATGATGCAGGTTCAGGAAACCGGTCAGGACTGCGGCCAGCGCCAGAACAACGAGCGGCAGCACCATCACCGGCGGCGACTCGTGGGGCTGGGCTTCCTGGGCTGAGTGCTCGCCGGCGGAGGCTTCGCCTCCCCTGTACTCGCCGCCGAAGGTCAGGAAGATGGCTCGCCCCATGTAGAGGGCGGTCATGAACACCACGACCAGGGCCACCCAGAACAGGAGGCGCTGGTCGTCCCAGGCCGCCGAAAGAATCTCGTCCTTGCTCCAGAAGCCCGACAGGGGGAAGATGCCCGCCAGGCTTAGGGACCCGATGACGAAGGTGATGAACGTCCAGGGCATGAACCGCCGCAGCCCGCCCATGCGCCGCATGTCGAAGGTATGGGTGGCGTGGTTCACGCTGCCCGCCCCCAGGAACAGGAGGGCCTTGAAGAAGGCATGGTTAAACAGATGGAATATGGCTACCGCAAAGCCACCCACTCCCAGGGCCAGCATCATATAGCCCAACTGGCTGATGGTGGAGTAGGCCAGCACCCGCTTGATGTCGGTCACGACGATGCCCATGGTCGCGGCCATCAGGGCGGTGATGCCTCCCACCACGGCCACGCTGTTTATGGCCTCCTCCGACGCGCTGAAGATGGGGAAGAAGCGCGCCACCAGATAGACCCCAGCGGCCACCATGGTGGCGGCGTGGATCAGGGCCGACACCGGTGTCGGGCCCTCCATGGCATCGGGTAGCCACACATGCAGAGGGAACTGGGCCGACTTGCCCACCGCCCCAGCGAAGACGCCGGCCGCCAGCCAGGTGAGGATGACGTTGCCGATGGCCCCGGCCATAGCCATCTCCTGGATACGGGGGATGTCCAGCTCCCCCGTCTGCGTCCAGATGAGAAGGATGGCCGACAGGAAGCCCAGGTCGCCCAGGCGGGTGACCACGAAGGCCTTGGTGGCCGCCGCCCTGGCCGCCGGTC
>CAZSHQ010000060.1:0-6247 GCA_964606995.1 uncultured Dehalococcoidia bacterium
CTCATGTTCATCGACGAGTCGCACATGGGCGTGCCCCAGATTCGCGGCATGTACCGCGGCGACATCTCGCGCAAGCAGACCCTGGTGGACTACGGCTTTCGCCTGCCCTCGGCCCTGGACAACCGCCCGCTGAACTTCTCCGAGTTCGACCGCCACATCAGTCAGGTGGTCTTCGTCTCGGCCACGCCCGGCCCTTACGAGTACGAGCACAGCGAGCAGGTGGTGGAGCAGATCATCCGCCCCACCGGCCTTCTCGATCCCTCCATCGAGGTGAAGCCCACCCAGGGGCAGGTGGACGACCTCATCGAGCAGATCCGCCAGCGGGTGGAGCGCGGCGAGCGGGTGCTGGTCACCACCCTCACCAAGAAGATGGCCGAGGACCTGGCGGACTACCTGGCGGAGATGGGGGTCAAGACCCATTACCTGCACTCGGAGATCGACACCCTGAACCGGGTGGAGATCTTGCGCGACCTGCGCCTGGGCGTCTACGACGTAGTGGTGGGCATCAACCTCCTGCGGGAGGGCCTGGACCTGCCGGAGGTGAGCCTGGTGGCCATCCTGGACGCCGACAAGGAGGGCTACCTGCGCTCCGAGTGGGCGCTCATCCAGACCATGGGACGAGCAGCCCGCCACGTGGACGGTCGGGTCGTGATGTACGCCGATACCATGACCGAATCGATGCGTAGGGCCATCGGGGAGACCGATCGGCGGCGGCGCATCCAGATGAGCTACAACCAGGAGCACGGCATCCAGCCGGAGGGCATCCGCAAGGCCATCCGCGACCTCACCGACCGGGTGCGCAAGGTGACGGAGGAACGGGCGGTATACCGTACCGGCCCCATCCCCAAGGACGAGATCGCCCGTCTCATCAAGGACCTGGAGTCTCAGATGAAGAAGGCGGCTCAGAACCTGGAGTTCGAGCGGGCGGCCCTCCTGCGCGACCAGATCGTCGAGCTGCGGCGGGAGCTGGTGGGCGACGAAGAGGGGCTGAAAGAGCTATCGATTATGCGCCGCCGCGGCTGGTAATGGGAGCGCTGCTTGTCGTATGATGTTTCGTTAGGGATTGGGGGAAGAATGAAGATACTGCTCGTCAAGCCCGATATATCCGAGTTCTCGGTTGGCTTCACGTCGCTGGCCAGGACGCCTCCGATGGAGCTTCTGACGGTGGCCGCCTGCGTAGCTGACCATGAGTGCCGGATCCTTGATATGCGGCTGGAGAAGGACAGCGCCTTTGAGGAAGAGCTGCTGGAGTTCAACCCCGGCTTGATTGGCTTGACAGCCTATACTGCCGAAGCAGAAGCGGCCAAAATGCTGGCTCGCCGAGCAAAGGAAGTGCTGCCCGACGTACCGATCGTCTGGGGCGGGTATCACGCCACCATGGCCCTGGACGATGTGCTCGACGAAGCCTCTGTTGACTTCGCCGTTCTCGGGGAGGGGGAAATCACCTTCCCGGAGCTGGTGAGGGCAATCGCTCGTGGTGGCCCTTTCGATGCCATTCCTGGAATCGCCTTCAGAAAAGGCGAGCAAAGGGTAATCACTGTAGACAGGGCGCAAGTTGATGACCTGGACACTCTTCCTTTTCTCGATTGGAGTCTGCTCGCTCGTTATCAGGCGGACTACTACCTGTACGTTATGGGAGCCGTCGCTGGCATCGAGACTACTCGCGGCTGTCCGTACGACTGCAGCTTCTGCTCAGTATGGGTCTTCAATCGGCGCCGATATCGTAAGAAGAGTCCGGGCAGAGTAATGGCTGATCTGGAACGAATTCCGGACGGGATTCAGGTTGTTGCTTTTGTTGATGATGAATTCTGGGCCGACGCCGGCCGCTCGCTGGAGCTCGCTGCCCGGATTGACGAGCGCAATCGGGCGGGCTGGAAGGGCTATGGCTGGAAATACTGGGCACAGGTGCGCACTAGCGACATCGCTCGCCGGGCGGAGCTGGTGGAGCAGTGGGCCAAAGCCGGCCTAAAGGTCTTGCTCCTTGGCATTGAGTCCCACAAGGATGAGGAGGTCAAAGAACTGCATCACAAGCAGACCACGGTCAGCCACGCTGTTCAGGCTTTGCAGACCATGCGTCAGCACGGGGTTGAAGCCTGGGGCTGTTTTGTCGTCAACCCTGAGTGGGAAGAAGGCGATTTTTACGATCTGATGGAATTTGTCAACAAGTGTGAAATTGCTTTCCCTCAGTTCACTGTGCTTACGCCTCTTCCGGGAACGGTGTTGACCAACAAATTGATTGAGACAGGGCAAGTGCGGGCGACCGACATTCCTCACTCTCTCCTTGACTTCCTACACGTGACATATCCAAAACCGCGACTGCCCTTGCGGCGATTCTACGAATTGCTCGCCGACCTGTACGGAAAGACCTCGATGGGAGTGAAACTGCACACCTACCGTAGAGTGGTACGCAACGGCGTGATCCCCAGAGGTTGGCTGCACTCGGAGCTGGGGCGGAAGGCCACCAGTCTGCTCGGGCAGCTAACGAACGCCGAGTCCTACCTCAAAGCCCATCGGTCTCTGGGAGAGAAGGTCTAGCTGGAACTCCCGTCGTCTGGCCGTTGACGGGCTGGGCCGCCTCTGTTAGTATCGCCCACAAGCGGTAGTTTGCTAGGTCGAAGGATATGAATGGTTTCATCGTAGTGCTGATGCACACGTGCCGGATGGCTTTCCCGGCGGGGGGTGCTGGGCTGCCCTGCTAGCGTGTTGAGGGCTGGCTTCAGGCCCACCGTCGGCAGCGGCGGTGGGTTTTTCGTTTGCTGGATCGGTGGGTGAACCAACATCATGACTGACCGACAGTCTCCTGGCTCTGGCCCGGAGCCGCCCAGGTCATCTGTGCGGCCGCTGGCCCCGCCCGAGCAGGCCACGGCGGCGGCCTGTCCCACCTGTGGGGCGGCCGTGCCGAAGGCGTTCCGCTTCTGCGGCCAGTGCGGCCAGGCTTTGGCGGCCGCCTTCCGGCCCTCGCCCCAGGGAAGCGTGACCATCATGTTCACAGACATCGAGGGCTTCACGTCTCTGCTGGCCTCCCTGACAGAGGAAGAGGCGCACGAGTTGGTCCATGCCCACCAGCACATCGTGCGGGAGTGCGTACAAGCCCACGGCGGTTTCGAAGTGAAGGCGCTGGGGGACGGCTTCATGCTGGTCTTTACTGCCGCGAGCGAGGCTGTGCGCTGCGCGATGGCTATCCAGCAGGCCCTGGCCGACCACAACCGCCACCATCCCGAGCGCGCGCTGCTGGTGCGCATCGGCATGAATAGCGGCGATACCTTCCGCCACCAGAAGGACTACTTTGGCCTGGCGGTGAGCATGGCGGCGCGGGTGATGGAGAAAGCCCGCGGCGGCCAGATCCTGATATCTGGCCTGTCCAGGGACCTGGCCGGCCCTATGCCCGGCGTCGAGTACGTGCTCAGGAGCCGCTTCCAGATGCGGGGCTTCCCCGGGCGGCACCGCCTACACGAGGTAGTGTGGTGATGGGGCGGCCGGGGGGCAGGTGGTACGTGGACTTCTTTCGGGTTCTCCTAGCGGCGCTGTGCCTCATAGAGGCACTTCCACCGGACCGAGGCTGAAAGCCCTGCGGCTACAGGAGCGGCTCTTCCTCGTGGGGGTTCAATACGCGCCGCGATTGCCCCCCTTCGGCGGCATTGACGACTCCCTCCGCCTCCAGCTGGTCAATGAGGCGGGCCGCCCGCGGATAGCCGATGCGCAGTCGTCGCTGCAAGAGGGACGTCGAGATGCGGGTGTGCTCCTGGGCCAACTCTCGTGCCTGCTCCAGCAGGGGGTCTGCCTCTTCGTCCACGTCCGCCACGCCCTTCACCTCCTGAAGGAGGTGGTCGGCCACCTCCGGCCGTATGTGGCGGAAGCGGTCGTCCGTCCAGAAGCGCACGATGCGCTCGATCTCCTGGTCGGACACGTAAGAGCCCTGGAGGCGCTTGGGCTTGGAGGCGTCGGTGGGCTGGAAGAGCATGTCGCCGCGACCCAGCAGCTTCTCGGCGCCTGCCCCGTCCAGAATGGTGCGGGAGTCCACCTGAGAGCTGACGGCGAAGGCGATGCGGGTGGGGAAGTTGGCCTTGATGAGGCCGGTCACCACATCCACCGACGGCCGCTGAGTGGCGATGATGAGGTGGATGCCGGTGGCCCGGGCTAGCTGGGCCAGGCGGCAGATCTGGCGCTCCACGTGATAGGGGGCGGCGATCATCAGGTCGGCTAGCTCGTCAATGATCACCACCCAGTAGGGCATCTTATGGACGGCCCGCGGGCTGCGGTTGTAGGCCTCGAGGTTGCGCACACTCACCGCAGCAAAGCGGCGATAGCGGCTTTCCATCTCGTGGATGACGGCCTGGAGGGTGCTCACGACATCTTCCACATCCACCACGATGCGTGAGAAGGCCAGGTGGGGGATGGGTGCGAAGGCGGCCAGCTCCACCCGCTTGGGGTCGATGATGATGAAGCGCAGGTCCTCGGCTGTGTTGTGCATCAGCAGGCAGGCGATGATGGAGTTGATGCAGACGCTCTTGCCGCTGCCGGTGGCCCCAGCGATGAGGAGGTGGGGCATGCGGCCCAGGTCGGCGGCCACCGTCTCGCCGGACACACCCTTGCCCAGGGCCAGGGCCAGCTTGGAGCGAGCGGCGATGCGCTGGAAGGCTGTGCTCTCAATGACGCTGCGCAGGGTCACCAGGGAGGGCGTGCTGTTGGGCACCTCGATGCCCACCACCGGCTTGCCAGGTACCGGCGCCTCGATGCGGATGGAGGGGGCAGCCAGGGCCAGGGACATGTCGTTAGCCAGAGATGTGATCTGGCTTACCCGCACCCGTGTGCGGGAGACGACATCCGTCTTGTACTTGGGGTTGCCATCCTTGTCGTAGACCGGTCGCCCGCGGTTGTCCCGCTCGATGACGGTGCGGGTCTTCACCTCCCAACCGGGCTCTATGCCAAACTGAGTGATGGTGGGCCCCTGGTTTATCTGGATAACGCGGGCGTCGACGCCGAAGCTGGCCAGGGTTTCCTCGATGAGCTGGGCGCGGGCGGTGTTGTCCAGCTGCTTGACGTCGATCTCGAGCGTCGGTTGAAGGATGTCCAGAAGGGGCAGCTCCCAGCCGTGGGCGGCCGGCCGCCCGGTCACAGGCGGCGCGGTAGCGACAGCCGCTGGCCCGCCGGGGGAGGCGGGCTCCTCCGTCTCTTGAGCGACTGTTTCCTGGAGAGGAAGCTCCCCCTGCACGATGGTCTCTGGCGTCGGGGCGGCTGGCTCTTCCTCCCACCCTTCGGGCAGGGCTGGGAAAGGCTCTGAGCCACGGGGTTCCGCTCTGGGCAAGAAAAGCGAGCCCAACGATCGCAGGCTGGCTGCGACCTCATCCGGCAGACGCATCTGCACCAGCGCTCGCCAGAGGTCGGGCAGGTGCCGCATTAGCCAGGCCACCTGGCGCGGCCAGAGCAGAACGATTCCCAGGAAGGTAAGGCCCAGCCAGATGAGGATGCCGCCGGGGCTGCCCATGAAGGCGTGGCCGAAGTCGCCGCCAGCGGTGACCTCCGCCAAGGAGGTGCCGCCCACCGACCAGTCGGGGCGGAAGAGGGCCATAATCCCGCAGACGCTGACGCCCAGGACGAGGCTGCCCACCCAGCGGCGCCAGAAGGTACGCGATAGAGCAAAGCGGCGGCCCAACGCCAGCCAACCGTTGACTACCAGGCCAATCACCAGCAGGAGTACGGCCAGCCCCAGCAGGCTCACCAGGGCATCGCGGAAGTCCAGGATGGCCTCGCCGATGGTGGGGCCCACGAAGGGAATGAGGACGAGGGCGAAGACGACAGCAGCGACGATCAGCCAGAGGCTAAGCTTTCGCCTGTCGGTCAGGCGCGGGTAGGCCGCGGCGCGGCGAGAGGTCGCTCCCGAGCGGCGGTAGGTGGAGCGTTTCGCCTTTGCCCTGGCCATGCCTTCCCTACACCTCCACTATGAGGGGCAGGATCATCGGTCGCCGGCGGGTCTCCTGGTAGAGGTACTGGGCAAGCGCATCCCTGACTCGGGCATTCACTTCGGCCGACTCAGAGTGGTGGTCGGCGCCTTTCAGGGCTCGCGACACTTGTTTTCGCGCCTTCTCCAGTATCTCCTCGGCTCCCTCCGTGTCCATGAATCCCTTGGCCACTACGTCGGGCTCGCCTACCAAACGGCCGCTGTGCTTGTCCACTGTTAGGATGACCACGATGATGCCATCGCTGGCCAGGCGGCGGCGGTCGCGCAGCACCACCTGATTCACGCCCA
>CAZSHQ010000061.1:0-6188 GCA_964606995.1 uncultured Dehalococcoidia bacterium
CCCTGAAGCGAGCGGTGGATTCGGGCAAGCCCGCCCTCCTCGACGTCATCGTCGATGGTCAGGCCAACTTCAACCCGCCCGACCTCGCTACCGCGAATGCTATCTGGTTCGAAGGGGTCAAGCTCCCCGAATACTAGCGAGCGGCGAAGCTGAGGCGTGAGCCTATGATCTGGGCCGATCACTCCTCAGTGATGGCGTAGACGTAGCTGTCGGTGCTGCCGACATACACTATGCCGTCCAGCACCGCGGGAGAGGACCAACCTGCCTGGTCCGTCTGGAAGCGCCAGAGCTGCTCGCCCGTGGCCCCGTCTAGCGCGTGGACGTAGCCATCACCACTGCCGACGTACACTACTCCCTTCACCACAGTCGGGGAGGACTGAACCGCTAAGCTCGGCCCGAAGCGCCAGAGCTGCTCCCCCGTGGCGGAGTCCAGGGCGTACACGTAGTGGTCGCCGCTGCCCACGTAGACTAGCCCGCCCACGACCGCCGGGGAAGACATAACGTTGTCGTCCGTCTTGAATGTCCAGATCTCCTCCCCTAAGGCTGCGTCCAGGGCGTAGACGCGGTCGTCGTCGCTGCCGACGTAGAGCAGCCCGTCCACCACCGCCGGGGACGACCAAACCTTGTCGCCTGTCTTGAAGCGCCAGCGCTCCTCCCCCGTGGCGGCGTCCAGGGCATAGACGTAGCCGTCGTCACTGCCGATGTACACTACCCCCTCCACCACCGCCGGGGAGGGGAAAATCCCGCTCCCCGTCTCGAAGCGCCAGATCTCGTCCCCCGTGCCTGCGTCTAGCGCGTGGACATAGCCGTCCGAGCCCCCGATGTACAGCACCCCATCCAGTGTCGCGGGCGACGAGTGAAGGCTGCCGGCAGTCTTGAAGCGCCAGTGTTCCTCCCCCGTCGCGGCGTCCAGAGCGTACACGTAGGTGTCCTGGCTCCCGACGTAGACCACCCCATCCACCACCGCTGGCGAGGAGTGGACCCAACTGTCCGTCTTGAATCGCCAGCGCTCGTCTCCCGTGGCGGCGTCGAGGGCGTACACGTAGCTGTCGAAGCTGCCGATGTAGACTACCCCGTCGACCACCGCCGGGGAGGAGACAACCCTGTCACCTGTCTCGAAACGCCAGAGCAGCTTTGGCGAGCGCTCAACGCCCGGGCCGGGGTTCACGCCGGTGCGCGCGGGATCCCCCCGGAACATCGGCACGCTCCCACCCGCTGCCGTCACGGTGGGCGTGGCCTCCTCAGTCGTCGCTGACGGCGAGACGGAAGTTGGAGAAAGCTCTGCCTCCCCCGTCTCCGCCGGAGTCGCCACCTGGGTCGCAGCGGCCTCCTCTTCCTTCTCCCCACCACACGCCGCCACCAGCAGACAACCTGCCATCACCGTCGCAATGACCATCACGCAACGCCATGGAAACCTCATGGCGCACCTCCCGCAAATCAGGCTTTGACGACCCAATACTACTCCCAAGCGCGGAGGCTTAGCAAGGGAGGGCTCCCTGGCCCCAGAAGCGGGCGTGACAGGCGCTCGCCAGTCCTTACAGCGGCGGCAGTTGCTCCTTGATGGCCGGCCAGGTGTTGATGCCCAGGGAGAGCGGCTCTTCCTCTCCCTTTCGGCTGGGGTCCCACTCGTCCGGCGGCAGCACGTACGCCAGATCGTCGCCGGTCAGGCCGAAGAGGAACTTGTACGTCCCCTTCATCTGATCCTTCAGCTCCAGCCCCAGCCTACAGAAGAACTGGCCGGGCAGGGTCACGATCTGGGCGTCGTTGATGTTGACCACCCACGTCTCTGAGCGAACGCGACCTTTGTAGACCTTGCGGGGGATCATCCGCAGAAAGCGCGCAATCTTCATCATGCGGTTGTCCACCGATACCTCCGGATAGGTGACCCGCGCGTCGATCGTCACATCGGAGGTCAGTTTCGTCTTCGCCAGCGCGTCCAGGGCCGCCTTGGCGATGGCAGAGCCCACCGCCTCCGCTTCCTCAAACGTACGCAGCCCCTTCTCATCATCGTGGTCCTCGACGGTCTGTCGCGGATAGACGTCTCCCTGAGCGGCATTGAAGAAGATGGCCGTCCCGCCTCGTTCCCGCTCCAGGTCGCGCCGCAGGTAGGCCGGAAAGTCGGCGGTGACAAGGGTATTGCGCCTGCCCAGGACGTCGGCGTGGCAGGCGAAGTTGACCAGCACCGCCAGGGTGCCGCCGTCCTCCCCCTCCACCAGCATCATCGCCGCCTCTTCGTCCACCGGCCCCGCCTCCGGGTCGCGGTTGTTCCTGACGATGCCCTCCACCCGCGTCGTGGCAAAGCCAATGCGCGCTGGCGCCATGTTGGCCACTGCCTCCGCTACGGCGTCCGAGGCCCGCTCGTGGACGAGCCGCCTGTAGCGCCTGGGCACGCCGCCGTAGGCCCCGATCATGTCCGGAGCGGAATGGTTGTGGGTAGCGCCCACGGCAACCATCAGGCCTTCCCGGCCTGTCTTCTCCCGCGCCCGCTCCCGGATCGCTTCCATGTCACCCTGGTACAGCAGGACAAGATCGAGGACGACGAAGGCCAGGGTCTTTTCGCCGTCGCCCAGGGCCAGGCAGCGAGCGAAGATGTCGTCGTGAACGCCGCTGGCAACTCGGTGGCCCCAGGGCCAGGGCCTGAAGACTGGCCCGTATCCGGCCAGGCGCAGGTTCTCCTCCGGCGTGATGATCCTCTTAGCCGCTGCCGCCATCAACTTGGGCATGTCAACTACCCCCCTTTGGCTGCCTGACCCTGGTGGTCAAAGATGACCTTAATGGTGTGGCTGCGCGCCTGATCCATGGCCGTCAGGAACGCCTTCCGGTACTCGGACAGAGGAAAACGATGGGTTATGAAGCCATCGAAGTTAAGCTTTCCCTCCCTGAGCAGACGCACGACCAGGTCGAAGGTGGACAACCGCTCCCCCTCCCACTCCTCGCCGCCGTGAGCGAATATCCCGAGGAGGTCAACCTCCGAATACCAGACAGGCGTCAGGTCGATTTTCATAGGAGCCATGTACACGCCCACCAGGACCACCGCCCCGCCACCTCGCGCCCAGCGCAGGGCGTGGCCCAGGGTTTGCGGCTTGCCCACGCAGTCGTAGACGATATCGAAGCCCCCCATGACAGTGCGGTTGCCGAGGCGCCCCCGATACAGGGTGCCGCCAGTCAGGCGGGCCACCTCGCTGTAGGCATCGCTGCCCAGCATGATGATGTTGCTGGCTCCCAGCTTCCTGGCCATATCCGCCTGATAGTCGAACTGGGCCAGGGCGGTGATCTCGCAGTCGGGCTGGACGGCGCGGATGGACTGAAGGGTCATCAGACCTATGGTGCCGCAGCCGATAACCATCACCCGGTCGCCCGCTTGGGCCCGCCGCCGCAGGGCCGCTCGCAGACCGCAGGCCGCCGGCTCCAGGAGGACGGCCTGCTCGTCGCTCAGGTCATCGGGGACGTGGAAGAACCTGCCCTCGTGGGCCACCCACTCCTCGGCATGACCGCCTCCGACGCTGAGGGGGTCCTGCTGCCGCGCTTCCTCACAGAGACAGTAGTCCCCTACAGCACAGTACCTGCAGAGCGGCTCCCTGCCCTGGCCCAAGCAACTCCCGGCCAAGGTCTGGGCCGTCACTCGGTCGCCCACCTTGTAGCCCTTGACCTCTGCTCCTACCTCCACCACATCGCCCACGATCTCGTGGCCCAGGTAGATGCGTTCGATTCCCGGCAGGGCCGCTGGAGCGATCCGGAAGTCGCCATCGGCCTGGACGAAGTGGATGTCCGAGCCGCAGATGCCCCCAAGGCGATTACGCACGCGGACATAGCGCGGGTCGGGCAACGGCGCGGGGGCAATTTCTTCCTCCCGCAGCGGAGCGAGGGGGCTGAAATAGGCTCTCTCGCGTAGGCGAGCCAGCATTAGCATTCGAGTCGCCACCATGCGGGAGGTGGTCACGTTCACGTACAGCGCCTTCATGGGACAAAACCTACCTTTGCTCCTGAGCCAGCTAAATTAGCGGCGTATGTCCTATGTCTACCAGCCAGCCGTGGTCAAAATAGCGCCTGCCCTCCCAGCCGTCAAGATGAACGGTATGCAAATACACCTCGGCGCTACATTATGTGGTAAGAATACTCCCTCCTAGTCAGCAGACTGACCTCAGAGTAGTCCGCAACAGGGTTCGCCCAAAGGGTCCCCCGAGATAGCCAGGGGATGCTGCGGAGGGTTGCGCCGCTCGCCACTCGCAGGGTGGAGTGAAACCACTTGTCCCATCCGCTATGCACCGAGAATACCCGCCGAGAGACAGTGTAAACCCGGGTAGCCCGGCGATCCGCGCAATAGCATGTCAAGCCTAGCATGCGTGTAACCCACGCCCATTGCTACCACACAAGTGGGTATCAGAAAATAGGCAAGAAAGTCTGAAAGAGGCCGATAATATACACGTGTAACTGACTCATCGTCCCAGCGTCCTACATAATGAAGCCACGGGCAAACAGGGCTTCACGCTGACCGCGCGCAGCCGCCTGACGACGGGCTTGCTGGGCACTCCCCCAGCACATCCCGCCAAGGCCAAACGGCCCCCGGCGCTGCCTCCCCGATAGCAAACTGGCCGAAGCCAGGCTCTATCCTGAAGGAGAACCAGCGCCCACAATGTTCGGTTTGAGATCAGCGCAAGGGCGAGCTGTCCTAGCGAGCGTGGTGCTCGTTCTGGTGCTGGTGGCCGTCGCCAGCGTGGTGATTCTCCGCGTCCGCCAGCACCAAGGACGACTCCTCACACTGGAGGACACAGCCGCCGCGGTTGCCGCGCTGGAGCACGCCCGCGCCCAGTTCTTCCTGGAGACCGCTACCATCTCCGCCCTGATATTCACACAGGATCCGGTTCTGGCCGAGCGGTATGAGGCCGCCGCAAGAGAGCTGCGCCAGGACTTGAGTCAAGCTCGGGCTGAAATGGTAGCCAGCGGGAAGCCCGATGACCTGGCCGCCCTGGACAGGCTTACCGAGCAAATCGACACAATGGAGGCGCCCATCGAGGCGACAATGCCTATCCTCCTGGCAGGTGACCAACAGACGGTATTAGCTCTGGCAAGTACTGCCTACCTCGAACTCTGGCCCACCGTCGACGGAGCGATGAGCGATCTGGAGGCGCTCGCCGACGCACAGCAGAGTGAGTTGGCTGCCGCTAGAGCCGAGGCAGACCGTGCCGCAGACGTCACCAGCTGGATCGTCGTCGGCTTTTGCGGTGGCGCCCTGCTGATAGCTGTTGCGGTGGTAATAGTGGCCATCATGTCGGTGGTGAGCCCGCTGGCGGCGCTGCGGGCTAGCGCCAGGGCCATCACCGCCGGAGACCCCGAGGCGAGGGCCAAGGTCTCCGGCCCTGAGGAAGTCGCCTCCCTAGCTCGCGCCTTCAACGAGATGACTGATGGCCTGTCGGCCAAGACGAAGGAATATCTCGATACTACCAACCTTACGGGCGTCCTGATCCTGAGGGTGGACAAGGATAACAGGTTGAGTTTCATCAACGATGCGATGTGCGAATTCCTTGGCAGGCCAAGAGAAGAGATATTGGGTACCCCAATTTTGGACTACTTGCATCCCGACGACGCACCATCGACCATCCAGGCGGTCCGCAAGATGGTACGGAGCAAGGGCCTAGTAACGGGGATTGTGAGCCGCTACGCTACGCCGATGGGGACGCGGATAACGGAATGGAATGGCTATCCCATCTTCGATGAGGAGGGCCGGTACACTGGACTGCACGGTACGGGCCGTGACATCACCGACCGCAAGCGGGCGGAGGAGGCCCTGCGGGAGAGCGAGGAGCGCTATCGCAGCCTGGTTGAAACCTCTCCCGATGCCATCATACTGAGCGACTTGAACACCAATATCATCATGGTCAACCA
This sequence comes from uncultured Dehalococcoidia bacterium, assembly GCA_964606995.1. GTDB lineage: Bacteria > Chloroflexota > Dehalococcoidia > SM23-28-2 > SM23-28-2 > SM23-28-2. Next base: position 5,884 of record CAZSHQ010000061.1, read on the forward strand.
CCAGGCCCTGAGGCTACTCGGGTACGACAACGCAGAAGAAGTGATCGGCAGAAGTTCCTTGGAGTTCATTGCTCCTGAAGACCGGCAGCGCGCAGCAGAGAATACGTTGAGGACGCTGCAAACGGGGACAGTTCGAAACGCTGAATACACTCTCCTCAGAAAAGATGGCACCTCTTTCCCCGCCGAGTTGAGCGCCTCGTCCATCGTGGACGCGCAAGGGAGGCCCCAGGCCTTCACCGGCATGCTAAGAGACATCACCGCTCGGAAGCAGATGGAGGAGGCCGTACGAGAGAGTGAAGGACGCT
>CAZSHQ010000062.1:0-6099 GCA_964606995.1 uncultured Dehalococcoidia bacterium
ATCTTCACCGGCGGCCTGGTGCTGGGGGTAGGGTTGGGCCTGCTGGCGGGCTACGCTGGCGGGCGGCTGGACAACTTCATCATGCGGGTGGCCGATGCCTTCTTTGCCCTTCCCGATATCCTGCTCTTGCTTCTGATCACTGTCACCGTCAGGCCGCGCGTTGAGGGATTGTTCGAAAATTTCGAGTCGTGGCCCGTCGCGGGAGGTCTGGTTGAAGCGGGCGCGCCCGACTACTTTTTGGTGTTCGGCGCCCTGGCCCTGTTCGGCTGGGTGGGCATCGCTCGCCTGATCCGCTCTCAGGTTCTCTCCCTGCGGGAGAGCGACTACGTGCTGGCGGCGCGGGCTTCGGGCGCCTCGCTGGGGCGCATCCTTGCCAGGCACCTCTTGCCCAACGTGGCTAATATCATCATCGTCAGCGTTACCTTGTCTCTGGGGGCCATGGCTGGCATGGAGATCATGCTCAGTTGGCTGGGCATCGGCATCACCTACCCCCATCCCAGCTTTGGCGCCATGATCTTCGCCGGCAGCGATCTGAGTAGCCTGCGCGCTCACCCCCATCTCCTCCTGGTGCCGGCGACGGTGGTGGCCCTGCTCCTGTTCGCTTTCAACCTCCTGGGCGACGCCCTCAACGACGTGCTGAGCCCGCGGCGGCGCTGAGCGCGGTGGCTCCCTCGTAGAAGGGCGGCATGCTATAATGCCGCTTCGGAGGTACACCCTGCAGGTCAGCCGTTGCCCTTGGCGGGGCAGCGATGTCTGGAAAGGAGTCCTCACCGTGTTGCACCGAGGCACACTGTATCTGTTGATCCTCGTACTTGCCGTGCTGGCATCCCCTACGGTCACGCCGGCAGCCGCGGTCGGGTACACCTACGTGGTCGATGATGACCTGTCCCAGAACTGCGCTAAGCCGGGAGCGCCCGATTACCACACCATCACCGACGCTCTTCTTACGGTGAACCCTGGCGACACGATCCGTGTGTGCGAGGGCGACTACACGGAGAACACGCTGGACATCAACGTTTCCGTGACCATCACCGGCCCCGGCGCCACCCCGGCGGACGATGGGGTGGCCACCGTCCACCACGGGGGGGGATACAGCGCCATGGTCGATATCAACGCCGATGGCGTCACCCTCGAAGGCTTGGACCTGGACGCCGCGGCGCCTCCAGGGTGGAGCGGCTGGACCAATGGCATCGTGAGTGTCGGCGATTACGTTACGATACAGGACAACGAGATCCACAACGCCACCAACTGGGCGGTGCAAGCCGGCGGGTCGCCAGCCACGACCGACGTGAATATCCTCAGGAACAATATCCATGACAACATTGCGGGAGTGGCCTGCATGACCTGCGACAACTCTGGCCTCTGGGGTAACACTGTGGACGGTGGCAATGTCCCTGTCGCATTCATCGGCGGGCAGGGCACAGTCGCGGGAAACGTAGTGACCAACGGCAGTGTGCAGGCCTTCGGGGACGATATGCTGGTGCAGAACAACCAGATATCGGCGGGCACCGCCGATTGGGGACTGTACGTGGAAGGCAATCCCGTCACGGTTACGAATAACAGCCTGAGCGGCGCGACCGACTACGGGATCAACGTATCGCCGGGGAGTGCCTCCAGCACCTTCGCCACGATCACCCGCAACACCTTCACCCAGACCGATAGGGGCATCTACTTTTTCGATTCGGACCCCGCTGATACATTGACGGTGACGGCGACCATCGGTGGCAGCCCGAGCGAGGCGAATACGTTCGTCGATTCGGGAGGCGTCCTGGGCGACGACAAGTATCTGGTGGAGATGGATGGCCTCACCGCAAACGTAAACGCTGAGCACAACAACTGGGGACTATGCACGGCCGGCCAGATCGAGCAGGAGATCTACCACCAGGTGGACGACCCTGCGCTGGGGCTCGTCGATTTCGAACCGTTCATTGAACCGAGCGGTTGTGCCGCGCCGACCCCTACGTCTACACCCACACCAACGGCTACTCCATCGCCTACGCCCACGCCGACGGCTACGGCTACGCTCACACCCACGCCCACACGGGCGGTGAGCATAGCCGCCCACAGCTGGGCGAACTTCGCCTGGACGGGCGACACCAGCGCCCAGGAGGTGGTCGACTGCTTCGACGAGGACAGCATCGCCGTCATGTACCGCCTGGATGCCGAGACGCAGCTCTTCCAGCGCTGGATTCGTGACCGCCAGGAGCTGTCCACTATGGGTGAGGTGCAGCGCTACGATGTCTTGCTGGCGCTCAACGCCAGCGAGGAGCCCGCCACCTGCGACATGGCTGACCCCTCTCCGGTGTCTCCGCGAACGCTGACCATTCCCGCTAACAGCTGGGCGAACTTCGCCTGGACGGGCGACACCAGCGCCCAGGGGGTGGCCGACTGTTTCGGCGAGGGCAAGATCGCCGTGATGTACCGCCTCGACGCTGAGACGCAGGTGTTCGAGCGGTGGATCCGTGGTCGTGACGAGCTGGCCACCATGGGAGATGTCGCTCGGTTCGATGCCCTGCTGGCCCTCAACGCCAGCGATCAGCCGGCCATCTGCGAGATGCCCGGCGGCTAATCCCCTGTCCGCTTCAGGCGACAAGAGCTGTCTGATAGAGTCTATCTGTCCGCCCATGCTATAATGTCTATCCGGAGGATCGAATAGCGCGTGAAAGTTTCCACCGAACGTATCCCTGAAAGCCAGGTCGTCCTGGAGATCGAGGTCGAGCCCGAGCGTCTGGAGCGCTCGCTGGAGCGGGCCTATCGGCGGCTGGCCCAGAAGACCGAAGTGCCCGGCTTTCGCAAGGGGAAAACACCGCGCCACATGCTGGAGCGGTACCTGGGCCGCGATGCCGTCATGCAGGAGGCGCTGCGGCTGTTGATCCCGGAGGCCTACAATCAGGCCATCGAGGAAGAGAACATCGATGCGATCGACTATCCGAGTGTCGAGGTGGTGCAGCAGGAGCCGCTCATCTTCAAGGCCACCGTAGCCGTTCGCCCCAGCGTCGACCTGGGGAACTACCGAGAGGTGAGGGTGGAGCGGGAGCCGGTGACGGTGAGCGAGGAGCAGGTGAACGAGCAACTGGAGGAACTGCGCTATCGCTACGCCATCCTGGGGCCTGTGGACAGACCTCTGCAGATGGGCGACCGGGTGCGGGCAGACGTTCGGGTCAGCGTGGACGGCCGCTCGGTCTTCTCTGACGACGATGCGGAGTTCCGCTTGCGCCTGGGGGTGCCTGTCCTGGTGCCCGGCTTCGTCGAGGAGCTTCTGGGGAGCGAGAAGGGCGTCGAGCGGCAGTTCAGCATAGACGTGCCGCCGGACTACTCCCAGCGGCTGCTGGCCGGCAAGACCTGCCTGTGCACGGTTCTTCTGAAGGAGGTCAAGGAGGAGAGGCTGCCGGAGTTGGATGATGCCTTCGCCGCCGACGTGGGGGAAGGCTTCCCCAGCCTGGAGGCCTTGCGAGAGCGGCTGGAGTCAGACCTGCGGCAGTCGGCCGAGCAGGAGGCGGATGCCCGCTACCGGGAGAAGGTGGTGGATGGGGTGGTAGCCGTCGCCTCAGTGGAGTTCCCGCCGGTGCTGGCGGAGCGGGAGGCGGAACAATTGTTGCGCGAGCGGGTCAGCTCGAGTGGGGCTGGGGACGTCGAGCGCTACCTGAGGCAAGTGCGTAAGTCGGAGGAGGAGTTGCGCCAGGAGTTGCGCCTTCAGGCTGTCGAGCGGATCCAGGGCTCGCTGGTGCTGGGCAAGGTGGCTGCAGTGGAAGGGATCTCGGTAAGCGAAGAGGACATCGATGCCGAGATCGAGCGCCTGGCGGCGTCATCGGGGCCGCGAGCGGACGAGGTGCGGAAAATCTTCGGTAGCGCTGGCAGCCGCGAATCCCTGGAGCGCTCTCTCCTCACCCGCGAGACCGTGGGTCGACTGGTGGCCATCGCTTCGGGAGAGGAGGCGCCACCACCGGCCGAGGAAGAAGTCGGCGAGAGCGAGGTCGTCAGCAAGGAGTGAGGCCCATGGACAGCAAGCCTGGCATGATAATTCCCTACGTCGTCGAGACCAGCCCCCGGGGCGAGCGTGCCTTCGACATCTACTCGCTGCTCCTGAAGGAGCGCATCATCTTCTTGGGCATGCCCATCGATGATCAGATAGCCAATCTTATAATCGCCCAGCTCCTCTATCTGGAGCGGGAGGACCCGGGCAAGGACATCAACCTGTACATGAACTCGCCTGGCGGTGCCATCAGCGCCGGGCTGGCCATCTACGATACGATGCAACTGGCCCGCTGCGACATCGCCACTATCTGCGTGGGCATGTGCGCCAGCATGGCCACCGTGCTTCTAACGGCTGGTACCAAGGGGAAGCGCTACGCGCTACCTCACTCCACGATTCACATCCACCAGGCGCGTGGCGGGGCTACGGGAGAGGCAGCCGACATCGAGATCTATGCCAAGGAGATCCTGCGCAACCAGCAGGTCATCCGCGATATCTTGGCCAGGCACACCGGTCAGGATCCGGAGCGCATCGCCCGTGACTCCGACCGCAACTTCTTTATGGACGTCAACCAGGCCAAAGAATATGGCATCGTAGACGAGATTCTCCAGCCTGGGGTGCCGGCGGCCGCTTCAGGCGAAACGAATAAGCCAGAGAGTACGCCATCATAGGCGAGATTCTCCTGTGGCCGTAGACTAGCCTTTGCGGGCGCTTAGGCGCCGGGCGGCTTTTTTGATCCCTTGTTTCTCAAGTGGCTTGTTATGTTTTTGGGTGGGTAAGCGTCTGCTATAATAGTTGGAAGTCGATTCTCTTGGAGGGACGATAGCAAGCTATGGCAGGTTCTCGCCGAAGCCGAACGCAGCAGTATTCTTGCTCCTTTTGCGGCAAGAGCCAGGAGCAGGTGCGCCGTCTCATCGCAGGTCCTGGCTCTGTCTATATATGTGACGAGTGCGTTCGGCTCTGCTACGAGATTATGGAGGAGGAGTCGGTTCAGCGGGGCAGCGGCAAGGCTCCCTTCCAGCGGGTCCCTCCGCCCAAGGTGATCTACGAGCAGCTTAGCGAGTATGTGGTGGGCCAGGAGCAGGCCAAGAAGGTCCTGTCGGTGGCCGTCTATAACCACTACAAACGCATCGCTGCTGGCGACCGGCCCGCCGACGTCGAGCTGGAGAAGAGCAATATCCTGCTGCTGGGCCCCACCGGCTGCGGCAAGACCCTCCTCGCTCGCACTCTGGCCAGGATTCTCGATGCTCCCTTCACCATCGCTGATGCCACTGCCCTCACCGAGGCAGGCTATGTGGGTGAGGACGTGGAAAATATTCTCTTGCGCCTCATCCAGTCGGCGGAATACGACATCCCACGGGCGGAGCGGGGAATCATCTATATCGACGAGATCGACAAGATCGCCCGCAAGAGCGGCGATAACCCCTCCATCACCCGCGACGTATCAGGAGAGGGGGTCCAGCAGGCGCTGCTGAAGATCATCGAGGGGTCGGTGGCCAATGTGCCCCCTCAGGGCGGTCGCAAGCATCCTCACCAGGACTTCATCCAGATCAGTACCACCAATATCCTCTTCATATGTGGTGGTGCCTTCCTGGGGCTCGATGCAGTCGTCGATAAGCGCCTGGGCACGGGCAAGCGCGCCCTTGGCTTTCGGGCGGGCCTGGCTCAAGAGGACGCGGCCAAGGCCCGCGATGAGCTTCTCACCCATGTGGCCCCCGATGACCTCCTGGAGTATGGTCTTATCCCCGAGTTCGTGGGCCGCCTGCCGGTGATCGTGCCTCTGCAATCGCTGGACAAGCAGGCCATGATGGCTATCCTTACCGAGCCCAAGAATGCCCTGGTGAAGCAGTTTCAGCGTTCCTTCGCTCTGGACGGCGTAGAGCTGGTATTCACCGAGGATGGTCTGGAGGCGGTGGCTGAGGAGGCCATGCGCCACAAGATGGGCGCTCGCAGTCTGCGCACGGTGGTGGAGGATACTCTGCTGGACGTGATGTACGAGATCCCCTCTCACCCCGACATCAAGAAGTGCGTGGTGGATGCCGAGGCCATTCGCGGTCGCCGTCGGGCTATCCTTCTCAGCGGCGGCGGCCAGGCGGTGGAGCCGTTGGGGGAAGAGGCCCGCGGCG
>CAZSHQ010000063.1:0-6087 GCA_964606995.1 uncultured Dehalococcoidia bacterium
CAGTGGCATCTATGCCTTGGTGGAGGCTAAGCGCCTCATCGACCTGGGCGAGGCGGCGGCGGTCATCGCCGGCAGTTCGGAGGCGGTCCTCATTCCGGTGGTCTTCGCCGCCTTCTGTAACATGAGAGCTCTGTCCACCCGCAGCGGCGAGCCCGAGAAGGCCTGCCGTCCCTTCGACCTGCACCGCGACGGCTTCGTTCCCGGCGAGGGGGCGGGCGTGATGATCCTGGAGCGCTACGAGGATGCCAAGCGACGGGGTGCGCCGATCTACGCCGAGATAGTGGGGGGGAGCCTCACTGCCGATGCCTATCACCTAACCATGCCCGATCCCAACGGCTATGGGGCAACTCTGGCTATGAGCCGCGCCCTCAAGTCGGCCGGCCTGGGTCCGGAAGACATCGATTATATCTGCGCCCACGGCACGGGCACCCCCCTCAACGACGTTTCGGAGACCATGAGTATCAAGAAGGTGTTCGGGGAGCACGCCTACAAGGTGCCGATCAGCTCGCCCAAGTCCATGGTGGGGCACCTGATGGGCGCCGCGGGGGCCATTTCGTCCATCGCCTGCGTGCTGGCCATCCGCGACGGCATCATCCCGCCGACCATCAATCTGGAGACGCCGGACCCCGAGTGCGACCTGGACTATGTGCCCAACGTGGCCCGCCATACGCCGGTCCGGACGGCGATGGCCAACGGCTTCGGTTTCGGCGGGCAGAACTCGGTGGCCATCTTCAGGGCCTGCGAGGAGTAGGGCTTGCCAGGGGAAATCGCTGCTAGACGGTATTGCTTCGGTTGCGGAGACCTCAACCCCGCCGGTCTAAAGCTGGAGTTTCGCTTCGAGGGAGACAAGGCGGTGGCCGATTTCCTGCCCCAGGATAAGCATCAGGGATATCCTGGCCTTATGCATGGCGGGGTGACGGCTGCCGCTCTGGACGAGGCCATGGGCTGGGCGATGTACGGGCTCGGCGTGTGGGCGGTGACCGGCAAGATGGAGGTGAAGTTCCGCCAACCGCTGCCGCTGCGTCAAAAAGCGACGGTCTCGGGAGAGGTTATACGCAACCGTGGCCGCTGGCTGGAGGTGCGAGGGGAGATCCGCAGCGAGGAAGGAAGGCTGATGGCGGAGTCGTATGGATTGTTCATGCGGCTGCCCGAGGAGAGGGTGCGGGAACTGGAGGAGACATACGCCGAGGGGCGAACCTAATCGCAAAATATCGTGGTGTTGACGGGAGCGATTAGTTGTTTGCTAAGGGAGCGCTGGAGCGAAGATGGCAGGCAAGATCGAAGAGAGGGTAGAATTGTCCCAAGATAGGCACCATGGGATCGTGGAGTCATGGCTGTACCCGGCGAACGTGGGTCTGGCCAAGGTGGTGCCTCTGAGCCTGGGCTACCATATCTCCCTGCCCATCGCCGACCTGTGCTACTGGCTCTGGACCAGCAAGCGAGAGGGTGCTCTGCGCAACTACGCCCGCATGCTCGGCTGCTCGCCCGAGGACGAAAGGGTTCAGCGCCTAGCCCGCAGCTCCTTCCGCAACTTTGGCAAGTACATCGTTGAGCTGCTGCATGTGCAGGGCTGGTCGAAGGAGCAGTTCCAGCGGGTGACCATCCAGGGCGACGAGCACTTCGACGAGGCGCTGCAGCACGGCAAAGGGGTTATCTTCGCCAGCGCCCACATGGGTAGCATCGAGGTGGGTAGTGCTCTGGTTATGGCGAAGGGCTTTCGCATCACCTCCGTTATGGAGCAGTTGCGGCCTAAGGTTATGATGGACTGGATCGTGACCTGCCGGGCGAAGATGGGGGTGACCCTCCTGCCGACGGCCGGAACCGGTCTCCAGCTACTGCGAGCCCTCCGTCGAGAGGAGATGGTGGCTCTGATAGTGGACGTGGGCTATCGGGACAACGGCGGTGTGCCGGTGAACTTCCTGGGTCATCCTACTTACTTTCCCGCTGGCCCGGCGCGCCTGGCCCGCATCAGCGGTGCCCCTATCGTGTTCGGGGTGGCGGTGCGGCGGCCTAGCAATCGTTTCATCGCCTACGGCAGTCCTCCTATTCTCTCCGACAGGACAAAAGATGCCGAGGAGGACATTCGCGATCTGACTCAGCAGCTGGTGGACATCTTCGAGCGCTTTGTCCGGCGCTACCCCGACCAGTGGTATGTGTTCCGCGACATGTGGCCGGGCGAGTAGTAGGCGCGAGGAGGGGTTGCTTCTTCAGGTCCGAGCCTGCTCGCGCTCGATGTCGCCCAGGGTAACCACGTGGCCGCTGTAGCTGGGGTCGCGGCTGATCAGCCAGAGGGTGGCCTCGCCTACCACATCCGGCTTGTCCCAGGTGGAGTGATCGGCGCTGGGGGTAAGATATACAAAGCCCTCACTGGCCACGAAGCGCTCGATCTGAAGGGCGTTGACGGCGATGTTATGGGGCTGCAGTTCGGCGGCCAGGCCGGTGGTCAGTCTCTCTAGGGCTGCCTTGGACACGGAGTAGGCCAGACCCCAACTTCCCTCCGCCTGGGAGGCGTAAGAGGAGATGTTGATGATGCAGCCGCTGCGCTGCTCTATCATGGTGGGCAGGAAGGCTCTGGTGCAGAGGTAGACGCCCCGCACGTTGACGTTCATCACCAGGTCCCAGTGCTTGACCGGAACGTCCAGGAAGGAGCCGCCGGCGCTGACGGCGGCGTTGTTCACCAGAATGTCTATCCGCCCGAACTCCGCCAGCGTGCGGCGAGCCATCGCCTCCACCTCCTCGTCCTTGGCGAGGTTCATGGGGATGGCCAGAGCACGACGACCCAGGGCCTCGACCTCTCGGGCGGCTTGGTCGATGGTGCCGGGAAGCTTGGATGGGCTGGCCTCACTGGAGCGGGCGGTGCAGACGACGTCGGCCCCAGCAGCGGCCAGGGCGACGGCTATTGCCTTACCGATACCGCGGCTGGCGCCGGTGACCACGGCCACTTTATTTCGGACATCCATAGCTAGCTCTCCACTACTGCTGCCTTTGCGTCTGCTCAACAGGCGTAACGCCAAGAGGGATGTTACTGCATTTCCGTGGCTAGCGTCCAGATTGGCCCAAGCCGCAGCCTGGGGCGGGTGCAGGGCAATCGAGGCTGTTGAGAAACCCCTGCTCCGTTCATGGTTCGACAGGCTCACCACGAGCGGAGACGCGCAGGCACCTCAAACCGCTCGCCCTGAGCGTGTCGAAGGGCAAACAAGGGCGCTTTTTCAACAGCCTCAATCGTTACATGAACTGGTAGCCGCCACGGATGCCCGGTGGCTCGGGGTCAGTGATGACGTTGACGCAGGCTGGCTTGCCTGAGGCGAAGGCTCGCTCCAGGGCTGGCCGGATGTCCTGGGGCCGCTCCACAAACTCCCCGTGGCCGCCTAGGCCTTCGACCACCTTGTCGTAGCGGGCGTTGTCTCTCAGGACGCTGGCGATGGCCCGATCGCGGCCGTACATCATCCGCTGGCCCACGGCGATCTGGCCCCACTGGCGGTCGTTGCCCACGACGGAGACCACGGGCAGGTCGAAGCGGACGAAGGTGTCGAATTCGAAGCCGTTGAGGCCGAAGGTGCCGTCGCCGTTGACCATCAGGACCTTCTTTTGGGGGAGGGCCGTTTTCACGGCCATGGCGAAGCCGGTGCCCACCCCCAGGGTCCCCATGGGGCCGGGGTCGTACCACTGGCCAGGGTAGTTGATGGGCAGCACCTGGGCGGCTAGGTTGACGGTGTCGCCGCCATCGCCGATGACGATCGTGTTCTCGTCCACGAAGGCGGCTATCTCCTTGCACAGGCGCAGAGGGTGGATGGGGACGGCATCGGAGTTGAGGAACTCCTGGCGAGCGGCCAGGGTCTTCTCCTCCTCCTCGCGCAGGGTCTTGAGCCAGCTATCGTGGTCGGGCCTAGCGTCGCCCAGTTCGGCCAGCAGTTGCTCAAGCACAGCGCCAGCATCGCCCTCGACGCAGACGTCGATATCGCGATTGCGGCCGAGCTCTGTGGGGTCGATGTCCACCTGGATGATCTTGGCCTGGGGGTTGAAGGGCTTGCCATAGGCCAGGCGGAAGTCCAGAGGGGTGCCAACGATGAGGATGACGTCGGCGCGAGCCAGGGCACCGCGACGGGTGCGGGAGAAGAACAGGGGGTGATCCTGGCGGATGGAGCCGCGGGCCATGGCGTTGAGGTATACGGGCGCCTGGATCCTTTCGATGAGCTGGCGCAGGCGATCGTGGGCGGCCGACCAGTAGACGAGGCTGCCAGCCATGACCAGCGGCTGCTGGGCCGAGGCCAGGAGCCGGACCGCCTGGCGGACGACGCTGGGGTCGGCCTGGACACGTCCGTGGGGGCGGTAGCTGGAGGGGAAGGTGACCTCGTTCTCCTCCACCCGCCGAAAGAGGACGTCCGAGGGCATCTCCAGAAACACGGGGCCGTAGCGGCCGCTAAGGGCGTGGCGGAAGGCCATGGCCATGTACTCGGGGATGCGTTTGGTGTCGTACAGGCAGCGGGCCCACTTGGTCAAGGGGCGCAGAAACTCCACTTGGTCCATCTCCTGGAGGGCGCCCTTCTCGAAATCGGCCAGGGGGCTGCGGCCGCCGATGACCAGCATGGGACTGCGGTTCTGGTAGGCGTTGGCCATGGCGGTGACCACGTCGGTGACGCCGGGGCCGGCGGTGACCACCGCCACGCCGCACTTGCGGGTGGCCCGCGACCAGCCCTCGGCGGCGTGGCCGGCCGCCTGCTCGTGGCGGACGTCGATCACCTTGATGTTCTCGTCGATGCAGGCGTCGTAGATGGCCTGGACGTGGCCGCCGCAGAGGGTGAAGATGGCGTCCACCCCTTCTTGCTTGAGGCAGCGGGCCACCAGGTCGCCGCCGTCAACTAGAGCCATTGAGTATCTCCCTCCTAAGACAACCAGACCACTAGGGTTAGAACAGCACTCCCTCTATCACTAGTTGGGCCATCTCCTCGTCGTCCATCTGGAGGACCTCCTTGCAGACGCGCTCCGTGTGCTCCCCGAGCATCGGGGCCGGCCGAAGCCTGCCCGGCGTCTTGCACAGGCGGAAGCCGGGGCCATCGTAGGCGGTGCGGCCGGCCTCGGGGTGATCGAGGTAGACGTAGTAGCCGCGCTCCTTGAGGTGAGGGTCGTTCTCCAGCACGTCGCGGGCGTTCTGGACGACGCCGGCGGCCACGCCCGCCGCCTGGAGGGTCTCCATCACCTCCTCGGCTGTCCTGGTGCTGGTCCAGCCCTCGACCAGTCGGTCCAGCTCGTCCTCGTTCTCCTTGCGGCCCTGAAGGGAGGCGAAGCGCTCCTCATGGCACCACTGGGGGTCGCCAATGGCTTGGCAGAAGGCCTGCCACTGGTCGTCGTTGAAGACGGCGATGACGCACCAGCAATCGTCACCCCGGCAGCGATAGGCCCCGTGGGGGGTGGCGTAGGGCAGGCGATTGCCCTGCCGGTTCTGGACACGGCCGTTGACAGCATAGTCCAGGATGGCCGTGCCCACCACGCACACTGACGACTCTATCTGGGCCACCTCGATGAGCTGACCCTTGCCGGTGCGGTTGCGGTAGTGCAGGGCGGCCAGAGTGGCGATGGCAGCGTGGCCGGGATTGATGACGTAGTCGGTGTAATTGGTGCCTAGGCCCACCGGCACCCGCTTGGGGGAGCCGCTGAGATGGCTGATGCCCGCCAGGGGGGAGATGACCGCCCCGAAGCCGGCGAAGTTGGCATGGGGGCCATCGCTACCCTGCATGGGCTCTCGCACCAGGATGATGTCGGGCTTGACCTCCTGAAGCTTCTGGTAGGTGAGGCCCCACTTCTCGAGGGTGCCGGGGGTGTAATTCTCGGCGACGATGTCGCTGACGGCCACAAGGCGGAGGGCTACGTCCAACGCTTTGGGGTGCTTCATGTTCAGAGTGAAGGAGAGCTTGCTGGCGTTATAGTTGTTGTAGAAGCCGCTGACGTTGAAGGTGTACTTGCCCTCCGGCATGGGATGGGCGAGCCTGAGGCCGTCGATGTGCGCTTGGGATTCGACCCGGATGACCTGGGCGCCGTGGTTGGCCAGGTTCTCGGTGTAGATGGGGCCGGCACCAAACCAGCAGAAGT
>CAZSHQ010000064.1:0-6044 GCA_964606995.1 uncultured Dehalococcoidia bacterium
GATAATGATGGCGTCATCGACGACCCCGTCTCCAGCCAGGCGGCTGATGTGGCCGTGGACCACGCTGGAGCGGAGCTCATCCGCAAGGGCGACACCATGGCCTCCAGGACGTACACCTACAACAACAGTACCGGTGTGGTCGTCGCCGGTTCGCAGAACGATCCCGATCCCCCCACCAACCCCCTGGGGCGAGACGCCAAGATGTTCAGGTGCCGTGACATGGACGGCGACCAAGAGCCGGAGGTTATCCTGCTAGACCCCGGCCTGCCGGCCCGGACCATAGTCAAAGCGGACATTGACGGCGACGGGGATGACGACATCTGGTGGGTCGGCACGAGCGGTCTGGACCCGGGCGATGTGGACAACTGCCCCAACGACCCCAACCCGGAGCAGTTGGACATCGACGGCGACGGCATCGGCGACGCCTGCGACACGGAGGATGACGGCGACGGCATTCTCGACGTCAGCGAGTGGGCCTGCACGACCAAGGTCCAGGACCCCAAGAGCGCCTGCTCGCCCTTCGACACGAACGGCGACAACGCCGTAAACGTCATGGACATCCTGCTGTTCAAGCCGGAGCTCGGTGGCAGCAACCCCGTGTTCGACCACAACTGCGACGGCCCTGTAAACGTCATGGACATCCTGCTGTACAAGCCGGTTCTGTCTGGCTCCAAGCCCTGTCCGTACCAGTACGGTTACCAATCGTAAGGATAGTCGATGACAGAGAAGGGACAATAGGAGGCGGACATATAGAAAGACAAGGCTAGGCTAGAGCGAGAGAGGAATGGAGCACAAGCCGCCCATCACGCCGTGAGACGAAGGCGAGGGCGGCTTGTGTCGTCCCTAACGAAACAAGGCCTAATTGCTAACCCCTTAAATTCAAAAATCGGGGTGGATTTCAAGGGTATGCGGCCGCCAGCGGGCTGGCCTTCCCTCATCCCAACCGGCTAAGTGAGCTATCCCCTCGCCCTAGGCAGGCACCTCGACAGTTACCGTTGTACCCTTGCCCGGCTCTGACTCCAGTGTCAGCTTGCCGCCGACAAGACGGGCCCGCTCTTCCATCCCAGCCAGCCCAAGCTTGCCGACATTGGCCAGGTCTGCCATGCTTCGAGGCACCTCAAAGCCCTTGCCGTTGTCTCTGACGGCGAGGGTGGTCTCGTTGTCGCCAAATTCCACCGTAACCCAAGCCCGCGAAGCCCCGGAATGCCTCCAAACGTTCCTCAGTGCTTCCTGAGCGATGCGGAACAGGACTAGCTCCAGCTCCGGCGAGAAGCGGTGCTCAGGGCCAAGTACTGCCATGCCGATAGTCATGTCGAAGTGTTTTTGCAGGTCGGAGACGAGCCAATCCAGGGCAGGCAACAGGCCCAGGTCATCCAATACGGACGGCCGCAGATCCTGGCTGAAGCGACGCACACCCTCCAGTGTCTTATCGACCTGTGCCCGTACCCCCTCCACAAGCTTGATGTCTCGTTCTGGCAGCTCCCCCGGCACGGAAATCAAGCTGTCCAGCTGACGGGACAGCACCACCAGTTGCTGAGCTGTCTCGTCATGAAGCTCGCGGGCAATGCGCTTGCGCTCTTCCTCCTGGGCCTCGGTGACCTGGCGGACGTAGAAGCGCAGGTTATCCTCCATGCGCTTTTCCTCAGTGATATCTCGGGCGATAAGCTGGTAGGCTTTGGGCTGGCCATCGCTAGTAATCAGGCTTGCGCTCAGCCTGAGATGGGTCTCCGACCCGTCCTTTCTTATCATCCGTTGTTCATAAGGCCCGTCCAAAGCCTCGCCTCGGAGCAGCTTGCGTCCAACCTCCCTGCTCCGCTGAAGAGCCTCTCCGGAGAGGAGCTCCTTGACATTCATGCCAATCAGTTCTTCTAGGGAATAGCCGGTGAGTTTGACACAGGCCTCGTTGGCCATGATGATCTCGCCATCCAAATTCTGAACCCAGATGGCCTCCTCGGCGCTTTCAAATAGGTCGCGATAGTTCTTCTCCGAGATTCGCAGCCGTTCGGCCATTGTCCGCTCTTCGTGGTAGAGGCGCGCATTCTCGACGGCGATGCCGATGACGTTGCCGGCGGCACAGAGAAGATCTATCTCCTCAGGAGCGAAGCGTCTGGGGCGACGTGTGGCCGCGCAAAGGGTGCCCACCACCTTACCCTTGGACTTGAGCGGGACCACAACCTGAGCCACAATCCTCTCCTCACTCACTGCTGCCCTTGTTAGTCTGGGATCATGGGAGGCATCTTCTGTCACCAGTGGCTCCCCGGTCTCGGCCACCCACCCATTGAAGCCCTCGCCCATCTTCATTCTCTTCACGCTGGCAGCGGATTCCTCAGTTATCCCTCGATAGGTTTCGAGGACAAGCCCGTCGGCCGCCTCATCGACCAGGAATATCAAGATGGTCTCCAGATTCGCCACCTCCATTACCTTGTCGGCGGCCTGGTTCAGGATGTCTCGCAGCTCCAGAGACTGGCTGACGATGCTGCAGATGGCATGGACGGCGGCGAGCTGCCTCTCATTCATCTGGAGGACTCGGAACTGCGACTGAAGCTGCTGTTGGGCTGCTTGCAGGCTTGAAAGCACCTTCTCGCGGCGCTGCCTCTCCCTTTGGTGGCTCTCAAACCACAGGTTGACCAGACCGCCAACGAGGATGACACCGCCCGCCTCGAGCAGGGCATCAGAGTGACAGCAGGAAAGAAAAATGGCCCGCGGCAACATAATCGCCAAAGCCACCGCCAAGGCAGCCAATCCTCCTCCTATCCCGAAGATGACGCCCGCATATATGGCAGGGAGGAGGAAAAAGACTCGCTCCATTGTGTGCCGCTCCAGGCCGAGAAGTGAGCTGGGGCCTTCCCCGCCGGTTAACTGTTCCGGGTAGTGAAGAAATATGCCGACCAAGAACATGGCCAACAAGAGCCAAAGGTGGGGACTCCGGGCAATCCTTAGCGTTCGACCTGACATCTCCATAGCCATCTGTCACCCTCGCGCACTCAGAGGGCAAAAGGGGGGGATTTCTTAGGGCGTGTCTTCCAGACTGAACCAGCCTCTTTTTAGCCCGTAGAGTACAGCCTCGGTGCGCGAACCAACAGCCAATTTATTGAAGATGTTTCCCAGGTGGGACTGAACCGTGCGCACGCTGAGGCAAAGCCCTTCGGCGATCTCCTTGTTGGTCATCCCCCTGCAGGCCATCCGCAGCACTTCCAGCTCACGTTCGGTGAGAGGCTCGGCTGCCCGATGCTCGCCGAACTCGCCCTGGGACGCTTTGAAGCGATCTATGACCCTGCGGGTGACCGCTGGATGAAGCACAGACTCGCCGGCGTACACAGCCCGAATGGCCTCGACCAGTTCACGGCCACGCACGTTCTTCAGCAAGTAGCCCGCCGCTCCCGCCTCTAGGAGGGCGAAGATGTACTGGTCGCTGTCATAGGCGGTGAGTATGAGGACAGCGGTAGCTGGACAGCGGGCCTTGATCTGTTTGGTAGCCTCGATCCCGTTGAGCTTGGGCATGGCGATGTCCATCAGTACTACATCCGGTTGCAGGTCCAAGGTCAGCCTGATGGCCTCCTCGCCGTCGCCAGCCTCGCCAACTACCTCCATGTCCCGTTCGCGCCGCAAGAGCTCGCGGGTGCCTTCCCGCACTACCACGTGGTCCTCAGCAAGCAAAACCCTGATCTTGTCCATGTCGCGCTCCCCCAACAGGTCAACCACTGACTATCATAACCCTCCCTGATGATCGCTTCAATCAGCAGAACGGCGTAGGCAACATGGCCTATGCCTCTGCCGAAAAGGCGTAGGGGTTCTGGCTCTTCATAGGCATTTGCCCGGAGCAGACCTAGGTGCTTTCTCCAGGGCGAAATTAGGCATTCGCTCAGATGGCAGGTGGTTGGCAGCGGTGTAGCCTGAGGTTGGGTCGAGGAGATTGGCTCGAAGAAGGTTCAGCAGGCAGGAGGTTAGGAAGATGGCAACGAGCGCTTACTTGCTGATTAGAGCGTCGGAGGCTGTCCGGAACAACGGCTATCTCAAGGCACTCGAGGACCTGTGGGCGCTACCTGAGGTCGAGTACGTCGAACCGGTCTCGGGCCTGTATGACTGTGTGGCCAGGGTGGAGGCCCCGATAAGGCTCATTTTCTTGGTCCACAAAGTCATGGCGAAGAGCTGGGTTGAGCGTGTGCGCGTTCTCAGGGTTGACCAGTCGGTTCAAGAGATCCTGGAGTCCGAGGAGGCTCGGACGGCCAGGCTGATGCGGCAGCGGGAGATCATCAAGGCGTACCGGGCTGGTCTTCCGCGTCCACCCGGACCGGCGCCAAAGCTCCATGCCGCCCCTACTGGCGCGGAGGAGGCTCGGACAGCCAGGCTGATGCGGCAGCGGGGAATCATCAAGGCTCACTACCAGGAGAGCCGCAGCGCCCTCA
The DNA here is from genome assembly GCA_964606995.1 of uncultured Dehalococcoidia bacterium. GTDB lineage: Bacteria > Chloroflexota > Dehalococcoidia > SM23-28-2 > SM23-28-2 > SM23-28-2. The sequence goes on from CAZSHQ010000064.1 coordinate 4,407, forward strand.
GCGTTGACCAGCCGGTTCAAGAAGCCCTGGAGTCTGAGGAGCAGCGGACGGCCAGGCTGATGCGGCAGCGGGAGATCATCAAGGCCTACCGGGCTGGCCTTCCGCGTCCACCCGGGCCGGCGCCAAAGCTCCATGCCGCCCCTACTGGCGCGGAGGAGGCTCGGACAGCCAGGCTGATGCGGCAGCGGGAAATCATCAAGGCTCACTACCAGGAGCGCCGCAGCGCTGCCACGCCGGCTCCCGTTGATCTTGGGGCGCGCCGCAGCGCCGCCACCACGCCGGCTCCCGTTGGTCTTGCGGCGTAGTGTGAGGTTGGGTCGAGGAGATCGGCCCGAAGAAGGTTCAGCAGACAGGAGGTTAGGGAGATGGCAACGAGCGCTTACTTGCTGATTAGAGCGTCGGAGGCTGTCCGGAACAACGGCTATCTCAAGGCACTCGAGGACCTGTGGGCGCTACCTGAGGTCGAGTACGTCGAACCGGTCTCGGGCCTGTATGACTGTGTGGCCAGGGTGGAGGCCCCGACAAGGCTCGTTTTTCTTGTCCACAAGATCATGGCGAAGAGCTGGATCGAGCGTGTGCACGTCCTTAGCGTTGACCAGCCGGTTCAAGAAGCCCTGGAGTCGGAGGAGGCTCGGACGGCCAGGCTAATGCGGCAGCGGGAGGTCATCAGGGCCTACCGGGCTGGCCTTCCGCGTCCGCCCGGACCGGCGCCAAAGCTCCATGCCGCCCCTACTGGCGCGGAGAGGGCTCAGACAGCCAGGCTGATGCGGCAGCGGGAAACCATCAAGGCTCACTACACCAGAAGCGCCGCGGCGCTGCCACGCCGGCTCCCGCTGCTTAGGGGTGACCGATAGGGTCCTACCGACTCGGCTCAAGGGTGAATGCTTGAGCTGCGCCCTCTACGAGACTGGGCTAGTGGGGAGCAGGTAGAGCCGACGGCGGAAATGGCCGGCGCTGAAACCGAGAGCACATTCGACGAGGGGGATGTCGATGAGCAAGAACGGCCAAAAGAACGGCCCACAGATAGCAGTCGATGGCTATGACTTCGTGGAGGAGATCGCTTCCGAGCCCGGTGGGGAATCCATCCGTGCGTGCCACCAGTGTGGTATATGTTCCGGCTCGTGTCCTAGCGTGCTGTGGATGGACTATTCGCCCCGCAAGATCATCGCCCTGACGCGCGCCGGCAAGCGAGAGGAGGTTCTGAGCAGCAACTCTATGTGGTGTTGCGCTACCTGTCACCTCTGCACCGTACGCTGCCCCAGGGGCATCGAGATGCCTGAGCTGATGCATGTCTTGGAAAACATAGCCATCCGTGAGGGGCTAGCCGGCAGAGTATCTGCCCCCACCATGCAGAGGACATTGGTTAACGCTGCGAAGAGGCAGGGCCGTGTGCACGAGCTGGGGCTGATGGGCAGGTTCTTCCTGAGAACCAATCCTCTAGCCGCCCTCAAGATGGCCCCTGTAGGGCTGAAACTGCTTCTGCACGGGCGCTTGCCTTTGAGGGCCGAAAAGATAGAAGGGACAGATCAACTCAGGGCCATCATCAAGGAAGCCCAAACGATAGGAGGTGCGGAAGAATGAAACAGTACTCTTACTTTCCAGGCTGCTCCTTGAAGTCTACCGCGGTTGCCTACGACG
>CAZSHQ010000065.1:0-5909 GCA_964606995.1 uncultured Dehalococcoidia bacterium
GCCTGGCCGAGGTGGCCAGGGAGATGGACATCTACGTCGAGTGGTCTGTAAACGAGAAGGTGGCCCTGGAGGCCGCCGCGGCAGCCTCCTTTGCCGGGGTGCGCGCTATCGTGGCCATGAAGCAAAACGGCCTCAACGTGGCCTCCGACTTCCTGATGAACCTCAACCTAACGGGAACCGTCGCCGGCCTGGTACTGGTCGTTTGCGACGACCCCTCTGGCCTATCCAGCACCAACGAACAGGACTCCCGGCCTGCCGCCAAGTGGGCCGAGCTCCCCCTCCTTGAGCCTGCCAACTCTCAGGAAGCCAAGGACATGACCAAGTGGGCTTTCGAACTATCGGAGGAGATCAAGAATGTGTGCCTGGTCAGGAGCGTGACGCGCGTCTCCCACGCCCGCGGCGACGTGCGCCTCGGGGAGCCGATGGCCCCCAGCAGGGAGGCAAGGTTTGCACCCACAACCCTCGGCCAGTTTACCCCCCTGCTCGTTCCCATCAAGCATAGCTTCTTGCATCAGAAGGTGAACAAGGCAAGGGAGATATTCGAGTCGTCCCCCTTCAACTGGTATACCGGCCCCGAGAAGCCGGAGTTGCTGATAGTCACCTGTGGCAGCGGCTGGAACTACTCCTTGGAGGCGGTGAAGGCCCTCGGCCTGGAGAGCTCCGTGGGCATTCTGAAGCTGGGCACCACCTGGCCCCTGCCCGAGAAGCTGGTGCAGCAGCATCTGGCTCGAACCGATAAGGTACTGGTGGTAGAGGAGGTCAACCCCTTCCTGGAGGGCAACCTCAAAGAGCTGGTCGGCGATACGTTCGCCACTCTGGGCCCCCTGACCTTCTACGGCAAGCGGAGCGGCCACCTGCCCACCTTTGGCGAACTGGACCCGGATCGAGTGATGGGGGCCCTAGGCTCCATTCTGGGCCGGGAGAGGGTCGCCGTCGAGCCCGACTACGCCAAGAAGGCACAAGCGCTGACCGGAAGCCTGGTGCAGGCCAGGATGATCGGCTTCTGTGCCGGTTGCCCCCACCGAGCCACCCTCTGGTCGGTGAAGAATGCCCTGAAGCTGGACGGACGCGGCGGCTTCGTCACCGGAGACATCGGCTGCTATACGATGGGCCTGGGGCCCACCGGGTTCTTTCAGCTCAAGACGGTGCAGGCCATGGGGTCAGGCGCTGGCCTGGCCTCCGGCTTTGGCAAGCTGGACAAGCTGGGGTTTGACCAGCCCGTATTGACAGTGTGCGGCGACTCCACCTTCTTCCATGCCGCCATCCCAGCCCTGATCAACGGGGTCTACAACCAGTCCAACTTCACCTTGATCATCCTCGATAACAGTGCCACTGCCATGACCGGTTTCCAGCCCCACCCGGGAACGGGAGCCAGTGCCCTGGGAGAGCCAGCTCCGACGGTGGATCCAGAAGGGCTGTGTCGCTCGCTGGGCATACGGGTCGAGGTGGCGGACCCCTTTGACCTCCAGGACACCACCCAGAAGCTCCTGGACCTGATGCAAGACGACGGCGGAGTGCGAGTGCTGATCTCCAGGAGAAAGTGTGCCTTGGTCAGCGCCAAGGAGGAGAAACCGGCATACAAGGTTCGGGTGGACACCGAGAAGTGTCGGGGGGAGAGCTGTGGCTGCGCCCGCCTGTGTACGCGGATATTTCAGTGCCCCGGCCTTGTCTGGGACGATGAGACTCACACGGCCAAGATCGATGAGGTCATCTGCAACGGCTGCGGGGTGTGCGCCGACATCTGTCCCGCCTCAGCCATCATCAGGGAGGTAGCCTGACCATGGAAGGAAAGGACCCCCTCAACGTCATCGTCACCGGCGTCGGCGGCCAGGGTAACGTGCTCATCTCGCAGCTCATGGGCAGCGCTCTGGTGCGGTCCGGGTATCACGTAACCATCGGCGAAACCTACGGCGCCTCCCAAAGGGGAGGCGCGGTGATGAGCCACCTGAGGATCTCCCGCCAGGCCCAGTATGGCCCCCTCATCCCTCATGGCCAAGCCGACGTCATCCTGGGCCTGGAGCCGGTGGAGACCCTGCGGGTGCTAGGGCAGTACGGCAATCCAGGCGTCATGGTTGTTACCAATTCCAGACCCGTATACCCGCTGGCCGTGGCCGTCGGCATCGCCCACTATCCCAGCGTTGAGGAGATAGTGAAAGCGCTGGAGGAGCTATCCAGAAAGGCCTGGATGATCAATGCCACCGACATTGCTCTGGACCTGGGTGCCTCCATCCTCGCCAACATCGTCATGGTGGGAGCGCTCGTGGCGGCCGACGTGCTGCCTCTGGCGGCGCAAGAGTTCGAGCTCGAACTCCAGGAAAGCCTGCCGACTGATAGGCTCGACCTCAATCTGAAGGCCTTCAGGAGAGGCCTCGCTGAGCTGAAGGCCCGCTGACCGACCAGCCCCGCTCGGCCTTGCGGACCCAGAAGGCCCGACATTCTACCGCTTGCCCTTTCCCACGGTCACATAGTGCAGTCGGATGCCGTTCACATCAGCGTACTTGTGTCTGAGCACCGCTGCTCTCCCTCCCTCTGCTTGTGGCCACCTCAGTTCAGAAAAGGAAATATCGCGATTCTTGCGGATGCTCTCGCTGTGGCGAAAACGACGGTCGATGCCTTCTTCCGCGCCGTTCCTCAGGTGGTGTGCTCTGTCCGTGCGATGAGCTCGTCCTGGACGACGCGGTTGAGGTCGGTGAACAGGGCACTATAGCCTGCCACCCGCACAACCAGTCCCCGATATTCCTCCGGCCTCTGCTGGGCGGCGATCAGCGTCTCCCGGTCCACCAGGTTCCATTGCAGCTCCTGCCCGCCGAGGGCGAAGTACCCCTCCAACAGGCCGCCCAGCACCTCGGTGGCATGCTTACGCGCCGATGTGCCCAAGCTGAGCATCTGGATCAGTGCTAGGCCGTTGGACACCAGCGTCTGATCGACCTTGGCGGCGGACTTGAGGGCAGCAGTAGGTCCGCCGCTGTCGCGCCCGTGCGCTGGGCTGATGCCATGCGAGAGCGACTCGCCCGCATGGCGCCCATCAGGGGTGGCCCCCACCATCAGCCCGAAGGCCACGTGCGTCGTCACGCTGTACAACCCCGGTGAGTACCAGCCGCCGCGGGAGTTGCGATGCCTCTCAATCGCGCGGCAACATATCTCCGCCGCTAGGCGGGCGAATCGGTCGGCACGATCGTCGTCATTGCCGTACTTGGGCGCCTTGTTCAGGAGCATCTGTCGCAGCGACTCCCGCCCTTCGAAGTCCGTGTCCAGGGCGGCCAGCAGTTCCTCCATGGTGATGCGCTTCTGGTCGAACACCAGCCAGTCTATCGCTGCCAGGCTATCGGCGACGGTTGCCACGCCCACGCCCTGAACACCGGTGAAGTTGTAGCGGGCGCCGCCTGCTGTCAGGTCCAGGCCCCGTGTCAGACAGTCATCGGTGAGCGCCGACGCCAGAGGCATCGGCCGCCGCTCAGCGTGGGCCTGCGCCAGCCCCTTCAGCCCTTCCACCATCTGGCCGACGATGTGTTCGACCTGCGCCCGGTAGGCTTCGATGACCTCCTCGATGCATGTGAACCTTCGCGGGTCTCCGGTGGGCAGGCCAAGCTGATCGGAGAACAGTCGCCCGCGACCGTTGTTCAGGGCCAGCTCCAGGCACAACGGCAGGTTGAACAGCGCTGCGTCGGAGGACGTAAAGCTCTTGCCGGCCACGGCCTGCTCGACGCAACCGATGATCCCATAGTCGCGCGCCTCTTGCAGCGGGACGCCCCGATTGGTCAGCGAGGCGATGACCACCTCATCGTTGAACAGTTGGAGATTGCCGATGCCATCGGCCACAGCCTGGACGACGGCGTCTCGAAACTCCCGCGGAGCCTGCTTGTGGACCCGAACGCCAAAGTTGGGCTGCGGCGTCCGCACACGCTTCATGGCTTCCAGCATCAGGTATGAGAGATCGTTAGTGACGTCGTTGCCTTCCCCGTCCACGCCGCCGATGACCGTGTTGGCGAAGTTAGTCAGCCCGGAGAAAGCGATCGTCACGTCGGCGTCGAACAGGGGAATGGAGTGACTGAGCTTGATGTAGAAGCAGGCCAGCAGCTCTAGCACGCGGTCACGCGAAAGCTGCCCGGCCTCCATTTCGACCTTGTAGGCCGGATAGAGGAATTGATCCATCCGGCCCAAGGAGACGGACGAGTCCCACGATTCGATCTGGACGGCGTAGTGCATGAACAGGACGGACTGGAGCGCCTCCTGGAACGTCCGCGGTGGCTGAGCAGGTACGCGACGGCACGCCGCAGCGATGGCCAGGAGTTCATCGCGGCGGGAATCCGTTGCCATATTGGCCAGCCGCTGAGCCTCGTCCCCGTAGCGGTTCGCCCAGGAGATCACTGCCCGCCCGCCGATCTCCGCAGCCTCGTAGAAATCGCGCTGGGCCTTGTCCCCTGCCTCCTGCCTCTTCCTTCTAGCCTCTTCAATGACTGCCAGCAGCCCCCGTTCAAGCACACGCTGGTGGTTGACCAGCAAGTGCCCGATGCCGCCGATCTCAGTGAAGATGAACGGCGCCACCTTCTCGAAGTTGGCGGTCACCTCCGGCGACCAGAGCTCCCGCGCCCGGTCCTCGGTCGACTTGCCGCGCCAGTAGGGCAGGATGCTCTCGACCAGCTCACGTTCGTCCTCTGGATCGATGGCAAACGTGTTGCAGTCGCGCTGGGCGAGGTTCGGCAGTTCGCCCAGGATGCGCCCGGCGATGCCTTCCGGATAGATTCCCGCGCTCAACGGCTTGCCGCTGACGTTCCCCACCAACAATTCGTCCGGCTCGATGCGCACGCTGATGTGACCCAGGATGTGCTCCAAGGCGCGAGCCTGGCGCAGAACGGCGGGCTGCCCTTCCGTCTGGCGGTACGATTCGGTGAGGTAGCGGGCTCGCTCCACACAGACCTCCCGCTGCCCGCGCAAGAATCGCTCACGCAGACGATCTACCCTGTCACCGACGGAAACCGCCGCCACCGCTTCGGTTGGCTCTGGCCTCGGGGCTTTCGTTTCCTCTTCCGGCACTCCAGCCGAAGCGCAATGCTCGCGGTAGATCTGGATCGCCTGCGGCAGCGTCCAGGCCGTTTTCATGATCAGGGCAGCATTGCCCTCGACCCTGATCCTGCGGGTGGCAAGCGCCGTGAAGACGTTGAGCTGGCCCGTATAGATGTCGTGGAAGCTATCAGCGGTGAGGATCAGCGTAAGGTCGGGCTCCTCCGCGTTAACGCCCGGCCTGATGCGCATCTCGCGGCCGCCGCGCGTATCGATGAAAACGGCGATGGCCGGCTCTTGGATGCGCACTTGGACGAGCGCATCCAGTCCCAGCCAGGTCCTGCGAATATCGTCGCTGCCACGCAGGCGCTCGAAGTAGCCCAGAGCGAACGACTCCGCCTGCTCGGGATCGCGATAGGGGAAAGGCATCATCTATCTCCTGATATGGCCGCTGACTGCTTCAATTATAACGCCCATGGCGGATTGGAGCTACGATTGCTCTCCTACCCTCGCGTGGCGCTCGGTGTCGTCTGCCCAGCGGCACACGCTCCCAAACGCAAGTGCCCGCTCACGTGAGCCGATGATGCCCCGCGTTGGCTAGGGCCTCTACGGCTTGAGGATGACCTTGCCGAAGTTCGCCCGGTCAGCCAGGATACCGTGGGCAGCGGCTGCCTCCGCCAGCGGCAGCACTCGGTCGACGATCACCTTCAGCTCGCCGCGCCCACAGAGGTCTACCACCTTCCGAAACTCCTCTATCGCGCCGGATCTAAGTAGCTCACTGCCCAGATAGAGACCTGATAGGGACACGTCCCGCTCGACCAGCAGCGCTGCGTCGATGGACACAGGCTCCTGCGAGCTGTTGCCCACGGAGACCAGGCGTCCGCCGCTCGCCAGGAGCTCGATGCTCC
>CAZSHQ010000066.1:0-5909 GCA_964606995.1 uncultured Dehalococcoidia bacterium
GGGCCTGGCGGACAAAACAAGGGACGCACTCTAGGAACGTTCTCATTGATTCACCTGGTGCTCCACCATGTTGAGCCCATTTCCTATCTCGCGGCCGCTCTGACCACGCAAACGGGGGGCTCTACGTCATGCCAAAGGCGGCAGGATACACAACACGGCCACGCTGCCGCTCGCTGTAGCCTGACAGCCGCCGGACCATGAACGCAGCATCCGGAATGTCTGCGGACGGTGGCTCGATTCCGTAGCGACGAGCGGGCTCGAAGCCGAAGCGTGGGTAGTACGTTGGATGGCCGAGCACAATCACGAGCGGCTCGCGTCGGTCGTCAGCTCGCTCCAGACCTGCCTCGACGAGCGCGCCGCCGATCCCACGCCTTTGGAGCCCCGGCGTCACGGCCATAGGGGCCAGAGCTAGCACACGGAATTCCTCGTCGTCCTTCAAGGTGACGTAGCTGAACATGATATGTCCGACGACCTGGCCATCCTCCTCAGCCACAAGGGCAAGGTCAGGCACATAGTTGTCAGACGCACGTAGCAGTCGGACGAGCTGGGACTCGTCCGCTCCGCCGAAAGCTGACCTGAGGAGTTCGTCGATGGCTTCGTAGTCGCTAGGGGTCTCGGGCCGCACGATCATGCAGCCACTCTACCAGCTCCGCACAGCCTCGTCACCTGCAAACAGCAGGCGGTTGCGCCTGTGGATGTGCTGCGGCACCTTAGCTTGGCAGCACGTAGATCGCCACCAGAGAGTAGTGCAGGGTACTGCCGAGGACCACCAGCACGTGGAAGATCTCGTGGTATCCGAATACCCGCGGCCAGGGGCTCGGCCTCCTGACCGCGTATACCACGCCGCCCAGCGTGTACAGCGCCCCGCCGAGCACCAGCAACACCAGAGGGCTGGCCGTGAACCAGGCCGCCAGCTCCCACGCCGAGATAAGGCCCAGCCAGCCGAGGACGACGTAAAATGTCACCCGGAGCCACCTCGGACTCGCCGGCCAGGCCAGGTTCATGAGGATTCCGGCACCTGCGACTCCCCAGATGACGGACAGCATGCTGATCCCCCACGCGTTGTTCAGCACAACGAGGCAGAAGGGCGTGTAGGTGCCGCCGATCAGCACCAGAACCATCGAGTGGTCCAGCCGGCTGATGATCGCCCGGAAGAGGGGCGTCCAGGTAATGCGGTGATAGCTCGCGCTCGTCCCGTACAGGAGCATCAGGCTCGCCGCGAAGATCGCCCCGCCGACATACGCCCGTGGGGAGTCCGCAGCGAGCAAGAGCAAGGGTGCCCCAAGTGTTGCGGCGATCGCCCCATAAACGTGAAACACTCCCCTTAGCAGGGGGCGTTGCCCGGGGGCGTCACCAGTGACCGCGTGCATCGGCGGCTAACTACCCGCCGCCGGCGGCCGGAGAGTCGGCGCTCGATCCGAATAGAGGCATAAGCTATCTTAAGAGCCGTACATCGTCCAGGCCGGAGCGACTACCAGCGGCCTCCTCCCCGTCGACCACCACCACCACCACCGGGACGCCGGCCGCCCCCTCCCCGGTCCTGCGGCGGACGCGCCTCGTCCACGGTGATTGTGCGCCCGTCCAGACTCTTACCGGTCAGCTCCCCGATCGCCTTACGAGCCTCGGCCGCTGTGCCCATCTCCACGAAGCCGAATCCCCGCGAGCGCCCGGAGAACCGGTCCGTCACCACGGACGCCGAGTCCACCTTGCCAACCTGCTCGAAGAAGGCACGGAGACTCTCGTCGGTTGTTTCAAATGAGAGGCCGCCTACGTACAGTTTTCTTGCCAACAGTATCCTCCTGCTCTTCTCTCACCTGCCGTCCGGGCAAATCTCCCGCACTCGGATAGCCTGCCTCTACGTCGGGAGATGGTCCGCAGGAGACAGCAACTCTTCACAGTATACGCCCTTCTCCTACGATTAGGGAAGCAATTAGCCAAGCAAGCCCCTCAGCGTCTCCAACTACCGAGAGCATCTCGTGCACCAGCTACTCGCGACCAAGCGGCAGGAACAAGTATGGAGCGGGTGATGGGACTCGAACCCACGACAACCTGCTTGGGAAGCAGGCACTCTGCCAACTGAGTTACACCCGCCCCGCAGATACGATCCTAGGCTTGCGCCGAGCCGTTGTCAATGGCGGGCGCAGCCCGGGCTGCCCGTTGGCGCATCTCCAGCAACACCAGCCCCAGGCCCACCAGTACCAGCCCCAGCCCCAGAAGGGTGAGGACGGTATAGTTACGCAGGGCAAGCCAGGTCGCGTCGTTGCCCAGATCGAGGAGGCGGGTCATCAGATAGTCGTCCTGGTCCTCAATGGCGGTGCGAAAGGCGAAGCGGACGGCCACCGCCCCCAGCAGTGACGGCACCGCTGCTCCCAGCAGAGCGGCCCCCAGCGCCACCACCCGGCCCATCCCCTGGGTCGACAGGAGAACCAATCCCCCCAGAGCGAGCGACAAGAGGCCCAGAACGATGGCGGCGATGCGCAGCGCCTGATGATTATCGTCGCTGAGGAACCCCAGGCCGCGGTGCACTCCCCCCTCCGGCGAGAAGACGTCGATGTCTTGCTCGGCCTCGGGGTCGGCCAGGGCCCACACCGACATGCCCTCCTTGTAGATGGCCTCGGCGGTCTCGCTCAGCAGGCGCGACCGCAGTTCCGCCGTCGAGATGGTGGCTGCGTCCTTCCGCGGTATCTCCACCGCCAGCGGAAAGTGGGGGACGGTGACAGTGGCCTCCTCGCTGTCCTGGGCCGCCTCCGCCAGATTGACCTGGATGGTGGGCAGCATGGCATCGATCTCCGTGAGGTCGGCCGTCGCTCGCGAGAGGATGCGCTGGGCCGTGCCGGAGGAGGTAAGCTGCATCCCGTTGACTACCAGGAAGAGGGCGATGAGGGAGAGGGCGAAGAGGATGCCGAACAGCCACTGGAAGGCGCCGCGCAGAAGGGGCACAGCGGAGATAGGTCCCGGGCCTGTCATCTCGGCTCCACCACCAGAGTATCGGCCAGCCTATCGTGGAGCGCTCGCCGCTGCTGGTCGAAGGCGATCATCAAGAACCCTCCGAACAGGATCAGGGTCGAAAACAGGTAGCCTACCAGGCGCAGCAGCGCTGTCCCCACTCCCAGAGGACGCCCATCCCGGCGCAGCACCTTAATGGCCATGGCCATCTTGCCCACCGTTTGGCCTCGCCAAACCCAGAGAGCCAGGAAGTAGAGGGGGAAAAAGGGGAAGAAGTAGATCAGGAGGATGATGGCAGCCAGGTAGAAGGCCGAGTCGGGCGGGTCGATGTCGCCGAAGTCGCTGCGCAGCAGAAGCTGCAGGCCAGCGATGGCGATGAACAGCAGGAAAACGGAAAACAGCACTATCAGGTCGAGCACGAAGGCCACCAGCCGCGTCTCGAAGCTGGCGTAGCGCAGACCCACCTGACTGGAAACGTTGGCCACCCTCTGTTCGACCATCGACGAAGCTCACCCGCCGATAGGCAGGTTCAGCGGCGATTATAGCACGCCTGCCACCAGGCAGGCAGGCCCTATCGGTGCATGGGGACGATCAACAGGAAGATCCGCCGCCGGCCAGCCGGTCGCTATGCTTCTCCCTGGAGCACCTTGAGCAGCTCGCGGGACAGTTCCATCCCTCGGCCGATGCGCCCGGCGAACTCGACGTTCTGGCGGCAGAGCTCCTGATTCTGGCGGCGGAGCCTGGCTATCTCCTGGCGGAGCTCCTCTGCCTCATCTGTCCAGCCCGTCCAGGGGATACCCGCCACAGGCCAGGGGTTGGCCTCTAGGGCTTGCCACCTGATGTCGTCCATGTGCTCGTAGGACCAGAAACTGACGCCCTTGCTGCCACGCTCGCCGGTGATCTGGACGAAGCGCTGTAGCTCCTCGGCGCTGGGGTAGGCGACGAAGCCCTGGGCGTAGGCTCCGGCCACGGGAAAGATCCTGTCGGCTGCTATCCCCAGGGAAGCGTAGTCCTCGTACATCCAGCTCAGCGCCTGCTCCACCTGCCAGCGAAAGGCGTTCCAGTAGACCTGGGGCAGCGTCCCTGAGCAGTGGCTTTCGAAGGCGGCATAGGGGAACTGCTGGTGATAGCGGGCGATGGCGAAGGTGGAGTAGAAGAGGGGGAAGCCCTGTCCCACGCCCTGGCGAAGGCGCTGGCAGAGGGCCTCAGCTACGTCCGGGCGGCCTTCGAACTCGCTCTCCACATCCAGCACGTAGGCATCGGCCTCCCCGTAGTCGATCGTCTCGATGGCCCGCTCGGCCTCGCCCTGCCAGTCATGACCGTAGAGATAGGCCCAGCCAGCTACCTTCAGGCCGCACGACTTGAGGGCGCGGCATATCTCCCGCCAGGGCTGGCCCTGGTCGAACCAGTAGGGGCCGTCGTGGGCCTTGACGATGGCGCCACAGCAGCCCGCCGTCTTCAATCGCTGGGCCACCTTCATGGCCTCGCCACCGTCGCAGCGACGCCAGTTCCAGATCCAGACCCACTTGCCATCGAACATATGTTTGCTTCCCGCCCGATGATGCCTGTTCGGAGCGCGAGTTGCAAGGAGGCGATGGCACGCAGACCTGCCGCTGGCGAGCGAGCGGTGGCTAGGGAGTGTTCTATCACCGAGTTGCAGCGACACCCGAGCGTAGTATGCCATCTGCAGTGAGACCCTTCGCTGCGCTCAGGGTGACAGGATGGCCTAGCGTCATTGTGAGCGGAGCGAAGAATCTCAGCGGCGATGTGGGCAAAATGGCAAGAGCCTGCCCTGAGCGAAGCGAAGGGATGCGTCGTCACATCTTGGAGACAGTACAGGCTAGCGGTTGGTGCGAAAGCGCAGGCTAACGATCTCGTTGGGTTTGAGCGATAGGCGGACCCTGCCATCCTCGACTTCGGCCGGGCCCAATGGCTCCTCGTTGAGGGTGACCACCTCCACGGCCGCGTAGGGCTCCTCCAGGCGTACCTCGCCCCAGGTCGGCTGAGAAGCGATGTTGTACAAACGGACCATGATGCCTTGCCCGTTCTCGGCCGCCCTCAGAGCTGAGAGGACGAGGGCACTGGGCGCGATGGAGAGAAGGCTGGCCCTGGGCGCAAGCTGGCCCTTGCCACCCCTGGCGGCCACGCCCCGCAGGGGGTGGGCGAAGCGATGGGCCTGCACGAGCGCCGACTCCCAGCCACCGATGTGGGGCACCAGCGAGTAGTGGAAGACGTGCTTGCCCAGACACTGGGCGCCCGGCGCAGCGATGGGCGGGCCAGCTAGTTCTCGCCGGTTGGGCAGCGATGGCCGGGCCAGCCAGCCGACGCAGCGCAGCAGGGTCAGGGCGATGGTGACGCCCTGTGGCTCATCGATGGCCTCGTACTCCGGCAGGCCGCGATTGGTCAGAAGAAGGCCGCGCCGGCCGTCGTTCACATCCACGAAGGACTTCTGGGGCTGGGTGCCGATCGGCGCCTCCGCCCAGGTGCCGTCGTCCTCCGGCACGGCCAGCGGGCGGGCCAGCACGCCGAAGTGCTGCTCGGCGTGGCAGAGCTGGGCGCGCAGGCCGGTGGGGAAGTGCACCCGCAGGCGGTGGTTCTTCGCCTGGTTCTCCACCTCCGTCTGCAAGTCCACGCGGGGTACGCCCGCATAGATGCTGACGCGACTGATGACGTGGCAGGCCCGTCGCTGGCGTGAGCGCCCCTGGCGGTCGGCAGTCAGATCCTGGGGCAGGCTGTAGTCTAAGGCGATCTCCAGGGTGGAGCGAACGGGGCCGTTCTCCACCAGACGGATGAGAGGCGGGCGGCGAGGCCTGTCTACCAGCTCGTCGTGGGCTGGCGGGCAGTAGTTGTACTCGTCGCCGCAGTCCCCGCCGTCGACGAAGCGGTTGAGGCCGTCAAGGGTCACGCTGGACGCCTTGTCCGTCAGGGAGATTGTGCCATCCAGAGGGCTTGCCTCCACGCGG
>CAZSHQ010000067.1:0-5853 GCA_964606995.1 uncultured Dehalococcoidia bacterium
TCGCCGTAGCCGTTGATGCAGCCCTGCACCTGGGCCACCCCCATCTCGACGGCCGCCAGGCTGTTGGCCACCGCCAGCTCGCCGGCGTTGTGGGCATGGATGCCCAGGGGCGTGTCGACGGCATCCATCGCCGCCATCATGGGCTCTCTCAGGCGAGAGGTGATGGTGCCGCCGTTGGTGTCGCACATGATTATGCAGTCCACGCCGGCCTCGGCTGCCGACTGGAGGCACTGGAGGGTGTAGCGGGGGTCGGAGTAGAAGCCGTCGAAGTAGTGCTCGGCGTCCAGGAAGACGATGAGGTCGTGCGACTTGAGGTAGCGGACGGAGTCGGAGATCATCTCCAGGTTCTCATCCAGGGTGGTCTCCAAGACCTGGCGCACCTGCATGTCGCTGGCCTTGCCCACCAGGGTGGCCACCGGCGTCCGGGCGTCGACCAGGGCGCGGATGTTGGGGTCCTTGTCCGCTTTGCCGCCGGCGCGACGGGTGGAGCCGAAGGCGGCCAGCTTGGCGTGGGAGAGCTTGAGCGACCTCGCCCGCACGAAGAACTCGGCGTCCTTGGGGTTGGAGCCCGGCCAGCCCCCCTCGATGTAGTGCACGCCCAGCTCGTCCAGCTTGCGGGCGATCTTCAGCTTGTCTTCGGCGGAGAGCGATATGCCCTCCATCTGCGTGCCATCTCGAAGGGTGGTATCGTATAGTTCAACCCTGGTCATGTGCGCTCACCTCCAACCGCTTCCTCCACGCGCTTCCCTTTTTCCCTGCCAGCCCTCACACCAACCCCGCCACCAGGTCACCCATCTCAGATGTGCTCAGGCCCATGCGGCCGGCGTTCAGCGACTTGATCTTGCCGCTGCTCAGGGCCTTGATGATCGCCTGTTCGGCGCGATCGGCTGCTTCCTCCTCCCCGAGCTCAGCGAGCATCATCTGGACGGCGGCGATGGCTGCCAGGGGGCAGATGACGTTCTGGCCCGTGTACTTCGGCGCGCTGCCGCCAATGGGCTCGAACATGGAGACGCCCTGCGGGTTGATGTTGCCCCCCGCCGCCACGCCCATGCCACCCTGAATCATCGCCCCCAGGTCGGTGATGATATCGCCGAACATGTTGTCGACCACGATCACGTCGAACCACTCCGGGTTCTTGACAAACCACATGCAGCAGGCGTCGACGTGGGCATACTCCCGCTTGATGTCGGGATAGTCGGCGTCGCCCACCTCGTTGAAGGCCCGCCACCAGGTATCGTGCACGTAGGTCAGGACGTTCGTCTTGGCCACCAGGTGGAGTTGCTTCTGCTTGTTGCGATTGCGGGCCAGCTCGAAGGCGTAGCGGATTGCTCGCTCGGCGCCGAAGCGGGTGGTGCAGTGGATCTGGGTCGAGACCTCCTGGGGCGTGCCCTTGTACTGGACGCCGCCCATGCCTGTGTAGAGCCCCTCGGTGTTCTCGCGAACGACGACGAAGTCGATGTCTTCCGGGCCCTTGTCCTTCAGGGGGCAGTCCACGGCGGGATAGAGCTTCACCGGGCGAAGGTTGATGTACTGGTCCAGCTCGAAGCGGATGCGCAGCAGGATGCCCACCTCCAGGGGCCCCGGCGGCACGTCCGGGTGGCCGATGGCCCCCAGGTAGATGGCGTCGAAGCCCCGCAGCTCCTCGATGGCAGAATCAGGCAGAGCCTCGCCCGTCCGCAGGTAGCGCTCGCCGCCGAAGTCATAGGTGGTGATGTCGTAGCGAAAGCCGCAGGCCTGGGCGGCCGCTTCCAGCACCTTCAGGCCCTCGCGCACTACCTCCGAGCCCGTTCCGTCGCCAGGGATTACAGCTATTCGGTGCATTAGTGCCTTCCCTTCGAGGGTTCAGTCCTTCTGCTGAACGTGTGCTCCATTTGCTGGAAAGTGTAGCACAGGCGCTAGCCGTAGAGCGACGCCGATCACCGACCGCGATGCCGAAGCATATGACTACCTGGCCCTGGTGCGTCGGCGGCCGCGTCGGAGAAGTTTGGCTTGTTCTCTGCCCACCTCCCCGAACACCGCCCTGAAGGTGATCAGGCCGCCGGCAGCGAAGGCCAGAAATACGGGATAGGTGCGCCAGTTCTTGGCGTGCACGGGCCCCAGGCTGTAGACCAAAGTGGCCACGGCTGCTATCAACCCCGGGATGAACCAGACGGCCGCGAAGGCCGCGGCTACTCCTCGCACGAGCCTGTGCCTGATGCCGAAGCCGAGGTCGCCGACAAGAAGCCAGAGCAGGCCGCCAAAGCCCAGCAGCCCCAGCACCCGCTCGTACACCGTTGCCTCGCTGGTCTTCCAGAGGGTGAGGAACCCCTGAAGCGAGGTGAACAGCGTGCCCCGCACCGGCTCTTCTTCTTCCTCTTCCTGGTCCGCCCACTCGTAGAGCTCGTCCTCTACTTCCGTGCCCAACTTCCTCAGCCGGTCGAATGCCTGTTTGAACACGCTCATGCTGCTTCACCCCCGCTGGCCTTGCTCAGCGTTTCTCGGCTGCCAGCCTGCGCTTCGTGTACTCCACCAGCCCGCCCGCTCGCATCAGCTCCAGCATGAACTCGGGGTAGGGCTTGGCTTTGAACTCGCTGCCCCTGGTCAGGTTGCGGATGGTGCCCGTCTCCAGCTCCACGCCCAGCTCGTCGCCCGCCTCGCTGGCGTCGACGGCTTCGGCGCACTCCAGGATGGGCAGGCCCAGGTTGATGGCGTTGCGATAGAAGATGCGGGCGTAGCTCTTGGCGACGACGTAGCTCACGCCCGCCCCCTTGATGGCCAGCGGCGCGTGCTCCCGCGAGGAGCCACAGCCGAAGTTGGTGTCGGCCACGATCACGTCGCCCGGCTGCACCCGCTGGGCGAACCCGGCGTCGATGTCCTCCATGCAGTGGGGGGCCAGCTCCTCCGCCGTGTTCAGGTTGAGGTAGCGCGCCGGGATGATGACGTCGGTGTCGACGTTGGCGCCGTACTTGTGAACGCGTCCGCGAAGGGTCATCGCCGTTCTCCTATAGCACGAACCGCGTGCCTACACTGTTCTGGATGAAGGCCTCCGGCATCGCCCTGGCGATCGCGTGCGCCGCCTTCCAGCCGGTGCAGTGCCCGGGAACCACCACCTGCAGCGCGGCTGCCTTCAGCTCCTCGACCGTCTGGGGGATGATGGCCTCGAACAGCGGCCCGCTGAGGTGGAAGCCGCCTATCAGGGCGTACACGTTTTCTATCCCTGTCACGTTTCGAGCATGCCTGATGATGTTGATGACCCCCGCGTGGCCGCAGCCGGTCAGAATCGCCAGGCCCTTGCCGCGCACGTGGACGACCAGCGCCTGGTCGTCGTAGATCCAGGGGTCGGGCTGCCAGCGGCCGTCGACCAGGCTGTGGTGGATGGGGAAGCCCTTCTCGAAGTCGGTGGTCCTGGCTATCTGGCCGGTCACCAGCGCCCGTTTGTCCAGCAACAGCGATGGCTCCCTGTCCTCGACAAGCTCCGCGCCCTCCTGGAGCAATGCCTCCCGGTCGGGCGGGGGCAACTTCACCTCCCGCCCGTCGGGAATAACGACCTTCCGCTGGAGGAAGGCGTCCGGATGGGCGATCAAAGGCAGCTTTCGCTTGCCCAGCCGCCGCAGGAGGCCGATCAGGGCACCGGTGTGGTCGGCGTGGCCGTGGCTGAGAACGATGGCTCGCACGTCGTCCAGAGGGGTCTCCAGTATGTCTATATTGTGAAGCACGCCATCAGGGCTGAGGCCAGCGTCGAACAGGATCGATTCCCGCTGGCCGTCGGCTATTACCGTTACTAGCGCGCAGAAGCCGTGCTCGGCGATTAGCCTGCTCTGCGCCTCCCCCAAGGTATCTCCCAGCCGCGGCTGCTTGGCGACCTCGCCGCTGACCATCAGCAGATCGACGTAATTGTCCATGAGGATGGTGATCTCTACGCTATCCACTTCCTTCAGGTCGACGCTGTTGGGTCGCATCCTTCACTCCTTCCGGGCTATTTGGGGGCGCTCTCTAGCACCTCTTCGGGTCCCGCCAGCTTTCCGGCGACGGCGCTCGCCGCCGCCACTGCCGGGTTGGCCAGGTACACCTCCGCCTTGGGGTGGCCCATGCGGCCGGGGAAGTTACGATTGCTCGTCGCCACGCAGCGCTCGCCCTCGGCCAGGATGCCCATGTAGCCGCCCAGGCAGGGCCCGCAGGTGGGGGTGGAGACGGCGCAGCCCGCCTCGGCGAAGGTGGCCAGCAGTCCCTCCTTGAGCGCGGCCAGGTAGACATCGTGGGTGGCAGGGATAACGATGCAGCGCACGCGGGGGTGAACCTGGCGGCCGGCCATGATCTGGGCGGCAAGGCGCAGGTCGGATAGCCTGCCGTTGGTGCAGGAGCCGATGAAGGTCTGATCGATCTCCACCCTTGGCGCCCGGCTCAGGGGCACAGCGTTGCCCGGCGAGTGAGGCAGGGCAACGGTCGGCTCCAGTTCCCCTACGTCGTACTGGCGCACCTCGGCGTACTCGGCGTCGGGGTCAGGCTCGTAGGTCTGCCAGTCACGGCGAGCGCGCGCTCTCACGTAACCCAGGGTCGTGACATCGGGCACCATCAAGCCCGCCTTGGCGCCAGCCTCGATGGCCATGTTGGCCATGGTGAAGCGTCCCTCCATGGGAAGCCGGGAGATGGCCTCGCCCTGGAACTCCACGGCCGAGTAGAGGGCGCCGTCAGTGCCGATGTCGGCGATGGTGTGGAGGATGATATCCTTGCCTCCGACCCAGGGCTTGAGCTGGCCGTGGTAGACGAGCTTGAGCGACGGCGGCACGCGCATCCAGATGTCGCCGGTGGCCATGGCGCAGGCGATGTCGGTGGAGCCCATGCCGGTGGCGAAGCAGCCGAGAGCGCCGTAGGTGCAGGTGTGGGAGTCGGCGCCCACCACCACCTCGCCGGGGAGGACCCAGCCGTGGTCGGGCAGGAGAGCGTGCTCGATGCCCCCGCGCCCCTGCTCGTAGTAGACGAGCCCCTGCTCAAGGGCGAACTCTTTCATCGCCTTGGCGTTCTCGGCGCTCTTGATGTCCTTGTTGGGGGTGAAGTGGTCGGGGATCATGGCCACCCGCTGGCGGTCAAAGACGCTGGCCACGCCCAGCTTGCGGAACTGCTCGATGGCCAGGGGCGCGGTGACGTCGTTGGCCAGCACGAAGTCTACCCGACAGTTGATCAGTTCGCCGGGCCGCACCTCCTGGCGGTCGCAGTGGGCGGCCAGGATCTTCTCGGCCAGGGTCATCCCCATGTCGAAAGCCTTTCTAGTTGGCCGTTTTCCCTAGGCGGAGGACCGCGCCCTAAGACGGTGTCCTCGCCGCCTCCCCTCGCCCCTGGGCCGAGAGCAGGCGGTTGAGGGCGTTCAGCAGCGCCTTGGCCGAAGCGACCACGATGTCGGTGTCGCCGCTCCGACCCATGAAGGTCTGCTCGCCGCTCTCGATGCGCACCGTCACCTCGCCGAGGGCGTCGATGCCCTCGGTGATGCTCTTGATCGAGAACTCGGTCAGGACGTTGGGCACCCCTACCAGGCGATTGATGGCCTTGTAGGTGGCATCGACGGGGCCGGTGCCGGTGGTCGTGTCCACCAGCATCTGGCCGTCGGGGGCGATGAGGCGGACGGTGGCTGTGGGCATCAGGTGGTTGCCGCAGGAGACCTGGAGCAGGTCGAGATGATACAGTTCCTCGAAGGTGCGCCGCTCATCGGCCACCAGGGCCTCCAGGTCGCGGTCGTCGATCTCGCCCTTCTTATCGGCTAGCTCCTTGAAGGCCGTGAAAACGCGGTTGAGCTCCTCTTCACCGAGTTCGAAGCCCAGCTCCTCCAGGCGGGCCTTGACGCCGTGGCGGCCGGAGTTCTTGTTGAGCACCAGGATGCCG
>CAZSHQ010000068.1:0-5762 GCA_964606995.1 uncultured Dehalococcoidia bacterium
ACCCAGATCAGGTTCCGACGGTCGCCCCGACATATCGGGGCCTCTCAGCCCGGCTCACCCGAGCTCCCGTACGGCTCTATTCAATTGGTACTTCCAGATTAGCAGGAAGGCGAACAGATGTCAACGAAGCCCTACCAAGAAGCAGGCTTCGTGATGCTCCTGCCTTGAGCGTCAATGAGGGTGGGCGGAAATTGACACTTGGCGAGAACACTTCTGTTGATCGTTCGAAAGTGATAGCTTGCCGCCCGCTGTAGGTGCCCACTCATCCTGTCGGGGGGATGGGGATTGATGACCCCGATCCGTTTCCCGAATTTAGACTTCACCATCTCGATTGGCAAGACTAAATCAGAATCATTGGAGATCACTGCCGCCTCGTCAAAATCATTCAGAAAGCAGTCGGCCAAGAGGTAGGTCGCCAAGTCCACGTCAGTTCTCTTCTCTTCCATCCTTTGAACCTGAACCAACTGGGGAGGACGTCTGGGATAACGTTCGGGGTTCCGATAAGCCAGAGGGAATTGCGGCAGCAGAATCGCATTGGAAGCGAACCATGCATCCTTATGAACAGTAAGGGTCGGGATTGTGCCTAAAGCGCGAATGTAGACGTCTTGCCGGCTGGAAGCTTGCGGATCATGTTGGAAGTCTAGGACGAGAGCAGTGAAGTATCTGATCCTGTGAATCGTGTGGTTCCGGAGCAAGGTCGTACATAGTGCGCCAAGATCAAGCCATTTCAAGGGGGTTTTCTTGACCGCACCGTTATACAGGTTGAACCCGTCGATGTAGACGTTTGTGCCCACGGCTCCGCCCTCCGAGCATGAAAAGGCCGCCAGTTGCCTGGCAGCCTTTTACTCCCTGCCACCGAAACAGCAGGGGTGGTATCTAATACCAGTATACACATACCGGTGACTGTGTCAAGACCTTTCATGCCGACCGCCGAAAATGACCCACTAACCGCCCTCCCACCAGCGGTAGAAGTGATGCACCGGCCCCGGCCCCTTTCCAAGCGCGAAGGCATGCTCCAGAGCCGCCGTCACATACTCCTTGGCCCGCCCCACCGCCTCCTCAACGCCGACCCCCTTGGCCAGCCAGACGGCGATGGCCGAAGCGAAGGTGCATCCCGCGCCTCGCCCGTGGCTGGTGGCCAGGCGCGGCTCCGAGAAGTGCCAGAAGCCCCTGCCGTCGTACAGCAGGTCCACCGCCTCCGGCCCCGAGGCATGTCCGCCGGTGATCACCACGTTCCCGGCCCCTAGCGCCGCTATCTCCTGCGCCGCCCGCTGCAGATCCTCGTCCGTCTCCAGGCGGCGGCCGACCAGCGCCTCGGCTTCGGGGATGTTGGGCGTGACCACAGTACACAGAGGAAGCAGTTCTGCCCTGAGAACGCTCAGGGCGTCCTCCCTTAGCAGGCGGTCGCCGCTCTTGGCGGCCAGCACCGGATCGACAACCAGGTTCGGCAGGCGATGCTGCCGCACTCTTTCCGCCACGACTCGAACGATCCCTGCGTTGGCCAGCATCCCCGTCTTCACAGCGTCGACGCCCACGTCCCGCACGACAGCATCGATCTGGGCGGCCACCAGCTCTGGCGGAAGCTCGTGAATGGCCTGCACCCCCGTGCTATCCTGAGCGGTGACAGCGGTTATGGCGCAGGTGCCGTAGACACCCAAGGCGGCGAAGGTCTTGAGATCGGCTTGGATGCCGGCGCCGCCGCTGGAATCGGAGCCGGCGATCGTCATGACCGTTCTTTTCATGGCTTCTCGCCGGCAACGTAGCAGACGGCTCCACGGGCGTCAAGAAAACGACGCTAGCGCCAACAAGGGAAGTTCACGCTATAATGAGAAAACCGAAAAAAGGGAAGGAGCGTGAATCGTGCTATCGCACATAAACGTCTTCACCAGGGGCAGGGAAGCGATGGAGGAGATCACCAACAGGGTCAACGACGTCATCCAGCGCAGCGGCGTCGAGGAAGGCGTCTGCTACCTGTACCTGCCGCACACCACCGCCGGCATCATCATCAACGAGAACGCCGACCCCTCAGTGAGCCGAGACATCCTGGAGCGACTGGAGGCCCTGGTCCCCAGCAAGGGCAACTACCACCACCTGGAGGGCAACGCCCCCGCCCACATCAAGTCTAGCCTGACGGGGCTCTCCCTGACGGTGCCCATCGATAACGGGCGTCTGGCCCTGGGCCGCTGGCAGGGCGTCTTCCTATGTGAGTTCGATGGGCCACGCGACAGGACCATCGTCGTGCAGGTGCTCCCCAGCCAGGCTGCCGGGCCGGGCGAAGCCCCAGAATGAGAGGCCCGCCAGTGCTGAGAGGCAGGAGAAAGAGATGACCAGCGAAGAGCTACTAGAGGAAGCCATAGAGGAGGCGGCGCGCCTGGTGGTGGCCTCCAACCACGTGGTAGCCCTGGTCGGAGCAGGCCATTCGGTGGAGAGCGGCATACCGCCCTTTCGGGGGCCGGGCGGCCTCTGGACCAAGCACGGCGAGCCGGACATGCTGGGCTACCAGAGCTTCATGCGGGATCCCAAGAAGTGGTGGGAGGAGAGGATTAGCGGCACGGGACCCTTGCAGGAGCTCATCGACGCCCTGGCCCAGGCCCGGCCCAACCCCGGCCACTACGCCCTCGCCGAGCTAGAGCAAATGGGCCAGCTTCAACACATCATCACCCAGAACATCGACAACCTCCACCAGGAGGCTGGCAGCATGGCCATCACCGAGATCCACGGCAGCCGCGTGAAGCTGCGCTGCATAGCCTGCAACACCCGCTGGCCCATCGACGAGTTCCCTATCGAGGAGCTGCCACCCAAGTGTCCCCAGTGCGGTGGCATGGTGAAGAGCGACATGGTGATGTTCGGCGAACCAATACCCCGCGACGCCCTCGACGAGTGCATTCGCCAGTCCCACATGTGCGACTGTATGCTCCTGGTGGGCACCTCGGGGGTGGTGTATCCGGCCGCCGGCTTCCCCCAAGACGTGAAGATGAGCGGGGGCAGACTGATCGAGATCAACCCCAACGAGACAGCCCTCACCCCCCTATGCGATATCATCCTGCGGGCGCCGGCAGGCACCTCTCTGCCGATGCTGGTGAAGCGCGTCCGCCAACTTGCGGCGGCCTAAGGCGCAAGGCCATAACGGGGCATGCCTGATGGGCGATTCAGCCTGAGGACAAGAGGTCTACGGACTTCTGGCTGACCCCTGAAGAGGAGAGCTAACCCTCCTCCTGAAGAAGCTTCCTTAGCTTTTGCAATGTGCGGCAGAGGATGACCCGCACATTGCTTTCGCTCAGGTTCATTATCCCGGCGATCTGGACGTTGGTCAGCTCAGCGTCGAACTTGAGGGCGATGATGTCCTGCTCCCTCTGCGGGAAGTGACGGACATGCTCCATGATCTTAGCCACTTCCTCGCGCTCCAGAAGATTCTCCTCAGGGTCAGCGTCCGCCGGCAGGGAGTCTACCAGCTCAGAGTTGACCGGGCCGCCAAAGCGGTTGCGTTTGCGGCAGTAGGAGATGAGGAGGTTCCTGGCGATGGTAAATAGCCACGTACCGAAGGCTTCTTCGTGACGAAGGGTATCGGCTTTAACGAAGGCCCTCTCAAAGGCCTCCGATGCTACGTCCTCAGCCGCTTGGACGTCCCGTATTCGCCCGTAGACATAGGCGAAGACTCGCGGGAAGTACTGACGGTAACGCTCGGCAAAGTCGTGGAAGACGCTATCACCGACGGTCACGTCTCCCGGCCGGCTGAGAGGCTCGTGTACGCCGACGCTTCTCAAGAACAGTCTCCCTCTTATCGTCTCATCGAAAAATCCCGATTACGTTTCCTAGAAGTCCTTCTATAGAACTCCACCACTAGACAACAAGCGCATTCTTTCTGCATAATGAGACCGACAGATCCAGTTTTTCTAACGCTCACATTAGTTTACTAATATGACTTTTTTACCTTACCAATATAGAATTGGAAATCTATATTGACTTAACAAAGATAGCAGCCTTGGCGCTGCTTGTCAATACCTACGGTGAAAAATGGTAAAAAATCTTGGCCCAATAGCGGAGATATGACCGAACCGATGTCTTTTAATCGTGCCGCCTATTCAACAAACGGGGATGCCCTCCTCGGCCAGCGCCTCTTCGATTCCCTGGCTACGGCCCAGCTATTTGGCGCTCTGGGGACGCTAGCGGCGACCGGTCGAAGGCACTCAAGAACAGGGGCAAAGCGGGCGCTTCGCCTCTGGGGAAGGTGAGTGGGCTATGCCCAAAAGATGGAACTTTCTCAGCAACCACGGCCTGGTGATCCTCCACATCGTCCAGAACTCTCAGGCTACTCTGCGCGAGATCGCCCTGGGCACAGGACTAACCGAGCGCGCGGTCTATCAGATCGTGCGGGAGCTGGAGGAGGGCGGCTTCATCACCAAGCGCAAGGTCGGCCGGCGAAACGCCTACACCCTCAATCGGGAGGCCATCCTGGGCTATCCGGCCTACGGCCAGGTCACGGTAGCGACCGTTGGCAAGATCATCTGCGACGCGGCCCAGGCTCCCTAGCGACCAACGGGTCGGGGCCAGCTAGGGCGAGTCTTCCTCCTGCGAGGCCTCGCCGAAGGCAATGCACAGTTTATTGCCCTCGAACCTAGCCCCCAGCGTGCTCAGGCCGTGGAGCATCCGCGGCAGGATAATGCTGCGCTTGAAGCTGCCCACGTTGATGATGAGCTCGTCGCCCTGCCGCATCAGCGAAAGTTGCTCCTTGCTGACGAAGGGAAGGGCGATAGTCAGCACATAGCGACCATCCTCGCTCGTCACCTCCTGAACAGGGCCGCGGAAGAAGAGCTGGGCGGGGTCCTTCCGGTCGTAGAGGGCGGCCGCCACCTGCTCCAGCATCTCCAGACCCACCACCTCCTGCTCCATGAGGGGCGCTGTGAACAGAGGCAGAGGAGAGAAACACTCCTCGATAAGGCGGAAGTACTGCTCCTGGGCCGTCTTCCACCTCTGGAAGTAGCGATCCTCCACCTCCGCAGGAATGAGCCGATTACAGATCACGGCATCGGTGGCGTAGCCGTAGAGGTTGAGGTAGGTGAATGTGCGCTGGGCCTCCTTGATGACCATCTTCTCCGGGTTGAGGACCAGGCGCACCGAAGTCTCATCGACGCTGGCAAGAAGGACACGCAGCTCCTCCAGGCGCTGGAAAAGGTCCTCGCCAGCCGTGTACACCTCGTCCGTGGGCAAAGGGATATCGCTGAAGGGCCGCACCATCGGTCGGATCACCCTCGCCATCCGCCGGTGGACGGGCAGGATCTTCTCCACCCACCAGCCGGCGATGTCGGGAAAGCTCAGAAGCTTGAGGGTCTCGCCGGTGGGAGCGCAATCCACGATGATCACATCGTAGCGGCCGCTGGCATAGTGATCGTTGATCCACAGCAGGTTGGAGAGCTCGTCCATGCCCGGCAGGCTGGCCACTTCGTCAGCCACCAGCTCGTCCAGGCCGCGCCAGGAGAGAAGGGCCCGTACCCACTCCTGCACTTTTCCCCAGTACTTCTCCAGGTTGTAGTAAATGTCGGTCTCCTGGCCCCACAGGTTGGCGACGATAGGCGCTGGCTCGGGCCCCAGGGGCAAGTCGAAGGAGTCGGCCAGGCTGTGGGCGGCGTCGGTGCTGAGGATGACGGTGCGATGGCCTAGCTGGGATGCTCGCAGGGCAGTGGCGGCTGCCATGGTCGTCTTGCCTACTCCGCCCTTGCCAGTGAAAAGAATTATCCGCATCTTACGCCAAAAACCTCCCCACA
>CAZSHQ010000069.1:0-5544 GCA_964606995.1 uncultured Dehalococcoidia bacterium
TCAAGAATGGCTCGCCACCCCCGCCTAAAGGCGGGGGCATGGATGCCGCCCCGTTCACGGGGTGGTCTGGAGAGAATTCGCCCGCCAGGTGGTAGATGACGATGTCGATGTCGGGCGAGACGTGGAGGCCGAACATCTCCAGGTCGTCGCCGGTGTTGGAGACGATGGTGACATTCTTGGGGGGCACCACCTGGACGAGGCCCTGGAGGAAGCGGGCGGCGCCAACGCCACCGGAGAGGACGGTGATCATGGCTTCTTGGGCGGCGGCTTCTTGCGGGCGCGCTTCTGGTTGGGCTTCGGCTTGGGCGGGCTAGGGGCCTCCAAGCGCTCCAGGGCGCGCCGCACGATGTCCGGCCCTTCGCCGCCAGCGCCCGTCTCCTTGTAGAGTGCCTGCGCCTGCCCCAGCAACTCCCGCGCGCTGTCGAGTTGGCCGCGCTCCGCTGCCAGCAGGCCCAGGTTGCCGAGCTGCTCGGCTTGGCCGAGGCGGTTGCCGATTTCCTCGTGGATGGTGAGGGCCTTCTTGTGGTGCTCCTCGGCCTTGTCCAGGTCGCCCCGGCCGGCGTATACGAGGCCCAGGTTGCCGAGCTGGTTGGCCTGGCCGAGGCGGTCGCCGATCTCGATTTGGATCTCCAGGGCGTCCTTGAGGTGGTACTCGGCCTTGTCCAGCTCGCCCCTGCGGCGATAGACGATGCCCAGGTTGCCGAAAGCGTTCGCCTCGCTGAGGGGGTTGGGGACGTCCTGATGGATTTCGAGGACTCTCTTGTAGTGCTGCTCGGCCTTGTCCAGTTCGCCGCGGTGGAGGTAGACGTTGCCCAGGTTACCGAGCTGGTTGGCCTGGCCGAGCTTGTTGCCGATCTGCTCGTCGATAGCTAGGGCCTTCCTGTGGTGCTTCTCGGCCTTGTCCAAGTCGCCCCTGCGCGCGTAGACGACGCCGAGGTTCGCGAAGTCGTTGGCCTGACCGGGGCGGTTGCCGATGTGCTGGTGGATCCGTAGGGTTTCCTTGTAGTAGCGTTCGGCTCTGTCCAGCTGGCCCGTGTCCCTGTAGACGTTGCCGAGGTTGCCGAGCTGAGCCGCCTGGCCCAGGCTATAGTTGATCTGCTTGGAAATATCCAGGGCCTTCTGATAGTGGCCCTCGGCCTTGCGGAGTTCGCTCCTGTGGCAGTATACGAGGCCTAGGTTGCCGAGAGCGCTGGCTTGGCCTGTCTTGTCTCGGGCGCGTCGGCTTAATGCGGCAGCCTCTAGGAAGTCAGTCTCTGCCCCTGTGAGGTTGGAGAGCTTAATCCGTACGACGCCGCGTAGATTGACGCTAGCTCTGTGCAGTGGGTGCGCTTTGGCCATTATGGCCTCTGTGATCGCCTCGTCGCATTCTGCTTCGGCCCCTCGCACGTTTCCGGCTTCGTAGAGGCTGTCAGCGATTAGCAGCCGAAGGAGTGCGTGTCCTCGTGGAGTTAGCTGGTCGCGGTCACACCGTTTGAGAAACTCTAGGGCTTCGGCGTGGCGCGACTGTTGGCGAAGAGCGAGCGCTCGCTCGAAGTTCTCGCGAGCATCACCTCTCAGGCGACGCCGTAGGGCCAGTACGGCCTTGACCACGCCCTCGCCTAGCCTTGATAGGAGCCGCCAGAACTCATCCCGCAGCGGCTCGGGAATCTGGTCAAATATGAAGGGCTGCATTTCTACCTCGCCACCTCCACGATGGTCACGCCTTCGCCGCCTTCCTTGAGCGGGGGCGTCGAGAGGGATTTTACCAGCGGGTGCGTGCTCAGCGCATCCCTGATGGCCCGGCGGAGGGTTCCCGTCCCCTTGCCGTGGACGATGCGCACCTGGGGCAGGCCGGCGCGGAAGGCGGCGTCCAGGTGCTGCTCGACGAGGGGCATTGCCTCGTCGATGGTCATGCCGCGCACCTCCAGCTCGGGCGGCGGCGGCTCGGACGGCGGCAGGCTGGCGGCGACGGTGGGCACCTCCTCGCCCTTGTCGACGCTCTCCACCTCGCTGACGTTGATCCGGCCGTGGAAGGCGCCGAGGCGGACGGCGAGCTCGCCGTGCTCGTCGGGTGGGCCGAGGGCCTCGGCGGGCTGGGAGAGGTCGCGCAGCCAGAGGCGGTCGCCGACGGCGATGGGCGGCAGGGGGCCCTTGCGGCGGCGCCGGCGTCGCTGACGGCGCACCTTCTCCACCCGCTCCTCGACGGCCTCGACCTTCTGCTTGGCGGCCTCCAGTGCTTCCTTAGCGGCGGCGGACGCGGCCTCTCGCTCGGCGCGGGCGATCTCCTTGGCGGCGGCGCGGAGGCTGGCGCGCGTCTGCTGGAGCTCGCGCTCCATCTCCAGGCGGGTCTTTTCGATGGTGCGATCGTGCTCGGCGTCGACGGTCATCAGCTTCTCGGCCAGGCCGGCGCGGATCGCCTCGGCCTCGCGGCGGGCGATCTGCTCGGCGCGGGCGGCGTCCGCTGCCTGCTGGCGCTCGCGCTGGATCTCGGCGAGGAGGCTCTCGATCTCCTGGCGGTCGGGGGCGATGTGCTGGCGGGCGCGCTCGAGGATGTCGGGCGGCATGCCCAGGCGGTCGGCGATGGCCAGGGCGTTGCTCTGGCCGGGCAGGCCGATGCTCAGGCGATAGGTGGGGGCGAGGCTCTCCAGGTTGAACTCCACCGAGGCGTTGACGATGCCCGGCGTCGTGTGGGCGAAGAGTTTGAGCTGGCCGTGGTGGGTAGTGGCGACGGTGGTGGCGCCGACGTCCAGGAGGTGGTGGAGGATGGCCTGGGCCAGGGCTGTGCCCTCGCTGGGGTCGGTGCCGGCGCCGAGCTCGTCGAGGAGGACGAGGGTGTTGCGCTGGGCCTCGCTCAGGATGTGGATGATGTTGCCGACGTGGGAACTGAAGGTGGACAGCGACTGCTCGATGCTCTGCTCGTCGCCGATGTCGGCGTGGACGGCGGCGAACACGGGGACGCGGCTGCCCAGATCGGCGGGGATAGGCAGGCCGGCCTGGGCCATCAGGGTGAGCAGACCGACGGTCTTGAGGGCGACCGTCTTGCCGCCGGTGTTCGGGCCGGTGATGAGGACGATGGAGTAGGAGTCGCCCACCCAGATGGAGATGGGCACGACCTCGCCGGTGAGCAGAGGGTGGCGGGCGTTCACCAGGCGGAGCTCGGCGGGGCCTTGCGCTAGCCAGGGCTGGTCGTCGCTGAGGTATGGGAGCTCGTTGCAGGCTAGGGCTTCGCCGAGCTTGGCCTTGGCCAGGGCCAGGTCCAGCTCGGCCAGCGTGCCCACCGTCGTCTCGATGTCAGCGGCGGCCTCGCCGACCTGGGCGCTGAGGGCGCGCAGGATGCGCTCGACCTCGCGCTGCTCCTCGAGCTGCAGCTCGCGCCAGGTGTTACCCAGCTCGACGGCGTCCAGGGGCTCGAGGAAGACGGTGGCGCCGCTGCTGGAGACGTCGTGGACGATGCCCGGCAGGTGGCCGCGCAACTCGGCCTTCACCGGGATGACGTAGCGGCCGTCGCGCAGGGTGACGATGGGCTCCTGGGCCGCCTGTCGGCCCTTCTGCGAGGAGAGGATGTGCTGGAGCTTGGCGGTCAGGCGGTCGTGGGCGAGGCGGGTCTCGCGGCGGAGCTCGGCCAGCATGGAGCTGGCGGCGTCGGTCACTTCGGAGCGGGGGTTGATGCAGCGCGATATCTCGGCGGCCAGCGGCGAGAGGTCGGCCAGGCGCTCGGCCATGGCGGTGAGCAGGGGCAGCACTTGGATGCCCAGGCGCGGGATGGTCTTGCGCAGGGATGCGGTCAGGCTGAGGGTGGCCTGGATGTCGAGCAGCTCGCTGGGCTCCAGGACGCCGGCGAGGGCCGCCTTCTGGGCCTGGGGGCGCACGTCGTGGGCGCCGCCGAGGCCGAGGTTGGGCTGCATCTCGAGCAGGCGGCGGGCCTCGGCGGTGATCCGCTGGCGGCGGACGACCTCGGCGTAGTCGGCCGACGGCCGCAGGGCGAGGGCGAGGGCGCGGCCGGCGGAGAAGGCGGTGTGTCGGGCCAGCCGGGCCAGCACCTTGTCGAACTCCAGGGTGGCGAGAGTCTTTTGCGGGAACAATATCCGGTAGCTCCTAGATCTGGACGCGCTTCCAGCGTGAGGTAGTGCAGTCGATGTAGTAGCCCTTGTAGCCCAGGATTTTGAGTAGGAGCCTGTCGATTGTATTCACGAGCTTGAGATATTCCCTGGCGCCGGTGGACGCGTCCTTAAATTGGGCACGATGAACGAGGCTATTTCGGGTATGTACCACTTCATCAATTTCTTGGCTGCGGACCTTCAGGCCTAAGGAGTGGCAGAACTCCTGGAGCGTTATCCGGAGCGGGGGCCGATTCAGCTCTCCCAGCCTTGAAGAGATCTCTCTCAGCCTGGTGCGGTGCAAGGCGTCGGAAACGTGGGGTTGGAACGCTTCTATCGTTCGCGTCAATTCAGCAGCAACTTTCTTGAAGACCGCCTTGGGAAGCATGGTATGGGCGCCACTGGCGGTTCGGTATCGGCCGACCAGAAAGTCCAGCAAGGCGCACGCAACGAGTCCTTTGCTCTCAAGGAAGCCCTGGCCCTTCGCGTCGACATAGCCATCGCTGAGTCTCCCCAGGTCAAAGGTCGTGTCTTCTCGGTACGTCTGGAAGCATTGCTGGAGAAACTCGGCGGTGTCATCGGGCTCGCGAGGGTGAATCAGCGGCGTTGGTGAAAAAGGCTTCGTCGGCATGTCTCGATGAGCCACCGATACCCTATGTGCCTCTTCGTCTAGCTGTTCGTAGTAGACCCAGTTGATCTTGGTTCCCCGCGCCAAGGACAGGAGGCCGCACATGTTGCTCACGGTCTCGACGGCGTCTTGCAATGAAACGCCGTCGCCTAGCGGGATCATTGCGTGGCAGGTCACATCGATGCCCCGCTGAGCTTTTGTGGCGGCGAGAACGCCTTCGTAGTCCGCGATCTTCTGGATGCTCAGCTCGCCGACAGGCAAGGACAGAGATAGCGTGTCAAAGCTGCGGCCGGTTGCTGTTAGGCGCCAAGTGTTCCCGAGATACTCGAAGTTCAGGATGCCGAACTTCACCGATCTTGGCAACCGTGACTCAGGGTAGGCCAGATCCAGTTCGTCGGCTAAGCAGGTGAGGTTCCACGTATCGCGGCTCGGTGCTCGGCGCTCGCGCAGTGACAGACCGGTAGCGAAGAGCCCCGAGATCTTCACGGAAGCACCGTCGGCGGACTGTCCATCGAGCCGGTCAAGAGCCTTCGTCCGCTCATCGAACCGTCGGTACCCCCTGCCGACGCCACGACCGCTACAGTTCACTACTATTCTTCCGTCCGACAGCTGCACTACACGGAAGCGGCATCTTCGTGGCCCGCCTCGGGCGAAGTGTAGCTGACCGCTGCCACGATAGCTGGCAAGGATCTTCCCGTATGCCCGTGGCTTCGCCATCTGTATCAACGGGATTCCCCTTGCGCCACCTCTCTCCCCAGCACCACCGAGGTCTCGCGCTGGCGGGTGGGGATGTCCCAGTACGTCCGCAGGAGGGCGTCGCCGTCGGGCAGGAGGCGGAAG
>CAZSHQ010000070.1:0-5510 GCA_964606995.1 uncultured Dehalococcoidia bacterium
GTTGCACGCCAATGCCTCCGTGAGGAACTGCCTACGCCGCCGACCGGCCACGCGCGGACATCATCCGATACGCGCCACCTAGTGTCAAGGACACAGCGATCAGCACCCACGCAAGTATACCAAACGGGTCGCAGGGCCTACGCTTCCGGCGGACGTTCGTCAGAGCCAGGGCCATCGCGAACTGGCTCGTCGTCTCCCGTCGGCGGCGGGTCGGCGGGCACCGCCGAGCTACCGGCGACAGGTGCTGAACTCAAGCGTTCCAGCGGCATGGCGCCGGCCGTTGCCTCGGGCACGGCCCACGTCTTGGCCAGGGGCACCTCCTTCAGGAAGACGGCCACCAGGAGAGCGGCCAGCGTTATCCCCATGCCCAGGAGAAAGGCGTCGGCTATGGCCATGCCGAGGGCCGTGCGGGTGGCCAGCATGACCTGCTCGAACATGGCCGGCCCACGCTCGCCCAGGCCTGCGAAGGCCTCCCGCAATCCCGCCAGCAGGTCGGCGTTGAGGAGGGACTGAGGATTCTGAAGGCGCTCTAGAAGAGCAGGAGGGGTCGACTCCCGGACCTGGGGTGGAGTCTGGGCGGTCAGCTCGGCCGAAAAACTGCTGTTAACCATCGATCCCATGATCGCCACCCCCATGGTGCCACCCACAGAGCGGAAGAATTGGATGGCGGCGGTAGAGACGCCCAGCATTCGGTAGGGGAGAGCATTCTGAACCACCAGGACAAAGATGGGCATGATCGCCCCCAGGCCGATGCCCACCACGATCATGTTGCGGGTAGCGATGGCGTTGGTAGAGGTAGCGTCCATGCGTGACATCAGGAACATGCCGCCGGCCATCACCGCCAGCCCCGCCACGGCGATGATGCGATAGCGCCCCCATCGACCCAAGATTTGCCCCGTGATGGCAGCCGTGATGGAAAGGCTTAGCATCATGGGCATGATCACCAGGCCGGAGTTGGTGGCCGAGGAGCCAATGACTGCCTGGACGAATAGGGGAAGATAGATGATGCTGCCGAACATGGCCATGCCGGTCAGGAAGGTGACGGCAGCAGACACCAAGAAGATGGGATGGCGGAAGAGGGCAGGAGGCAGAATAGGCTCCACGGCCCGCATCTCCACAGCAGCGAAGGCCAGAGTGGCCAGGGCCGCGAAGGCCAGCAGGCCTATGATCTGAGCCGAGAGCCAGGGGTACTGCTCGTTGGCCCAGGAGAAGGCCAGCAGCAGGGGCACGACGGCCAGGATGAGCATTGTCACGCCCCAATAGTCCAACTGGTGCCTCACTCCGGGTCGCAGGGAAGGCATCACCGAGAAGAAGACGGACAAAGCCACGGCGCCCAGGGGCAGGTTCACGTAGAACACCCAGCGCCAGTTCAGGTTGTCAGTGATGTAGCCGCCGATAAGGGGCCCCGCCACGCTGGCGGCGGCAAACACGCCAGTCATGAGGCCGGCCCAGCGGGCCCGCTGGGCTGGCGGGAAGACATCGCCAATGATTGCAAAGGCGGTGGCCATAATCGTGCCCGCTCCCAGGCCCTGGATGGCCCGGAAGGCGATGAGCTGGATCATGCTTTGGGACGTGCCGCAGAGGGCCGAGCCCACCATCATTACGGCGATGCCCCCCAGGAAGAAGAACTTGCGGCCATACATATCGGTGAGCTTGCCGACGATGGGCACGGCCGTGGTGGACACGACCATGAAGCCGGTGAACACCCAACTGTAATGTTCGTAGCCGCCCAGATGGGCCACCACCCTGGGCATGGCCGTGCCCACTATCGTCTGGTCCATGGCCGCAGTGAACAGGCCCAGCAGGGTGCCCGCCATGACCAGCATCTTGACGCGGGTGCTCATCTGAGAGATGCTCTGCACCTGGGTCATGCCTTAACCTTCCATTCCCCTGGCGCCGATGGCCCTCCTCCTACAACCTTTCTCACCAATACAATCATCCTAGCAGTCCCCAATGACCGCCTCAACCGCTTGCCTGGCAGCAGCCATCGCCCTGCGATATGATCGCCCTACCCAGGAGGAAGAGCTTGCGCCCGAGCGACGACGAGTTCCCGTCGGCCACCGAGAACGAAGAGCTAAAGGCCGCCATCAGAGAGCGCATCGCGGCGGAGGGGCGCATTCCATTTCGCCAGTTCATGGCCATGGCACTCTACCACCCCCAGCACGGCTACTACTCCTCGCCACGCCAGCGGATGGGCCGCCACGGCGACTACCTCACCAACCCCGAAGTGCACCCCATCTTCGGCTCCCTGGTGGCCAAGCAGCTATGGCAGATGTGGCAGGCGATGGGCGAGCCCCAGCCGTTCACCGTCGTGGAGATGGGGGCGGGCAGCGGCCTTCTGGCCCGCGACATCCTGGCCTGGGCAGGCAAGCGAGCCCCCGAGTTCTTCCAGGCGCTGGAGTACCGCCTTATCGAACTAAATGAGTGGCTAGTGGAGAATCAGCGGCGCCTTCTGCGCCAGGTCGATGCCTCCTTGGCCAAGGTCTCCTGGCTGCCCTCCCTGGAAGCCATCGCCGCTGAAAGCGTCAGCGGCTGCTTCCTCAGCAACGAGCTGATCGACAGCTTTCCTGTCCACCGACTGGTGGTTCGCGACGGCCTGCTGCACGAGCTGTACGTGGAGCGGCAGGAGGAGCGCTTCGTGGAGAGCCTTGGCCCTCTTTCCACGCCCCTGCTCCAGGACTACTTCCACCGCCTCGGCCTCCTGCCCGGCGAGGGCTGCTCGGCCGAGGTGAATCTGGAAGCCTTGGAGTGGATGAAGGCGGTGGCCAGCGCCCTCCGCCGCGGCTTCGTCCTCACCTTCGACTACGGCTATCCGGCCGCGGAGCTGTATGCCCCCTGGCGCAAGGACGGCACCCTTCTCTGCTTCTATCGCCACAACCCCAGCACGGACCCCTATGCCCGCCTGGGCCGCCAGGACATGACCAGCCACGTCGACTTCACCAGCCTTGTCCAGGCAGGCCAGGAGCACGGTCTGGAGCCGCTGGGCCTCACCAGCCAGAGCCGCTTCCTGACCGCTCTGGGCATCGCTGCAGGCCTGGAACGCAAAGCTGAGGGCGAACTCCCGCTGGAGGAGTACTACGCGCGGCGGCGGGCGGTAACGGAACTGATCGATCCCGCCAGCCTGGGCCGGATCAAGGTGCTCATTCAGGCCAAGGGCGTCGGCCGGCCGAAGCTGTGGGGGCTCGAGGAAAGCGAGCCCTAGTACAGGTCCGACAGCAGGTGCAGGTTGCCGATCTTGACGTTGGCCAGCCCTGCCTCCTTGGCCGCCTCCAGGCATTCGCTGGCGTGGCGGTGCGAGGTGGTGGACAGGTTGCCCATGAAGAAGTGGGGGTAGAAGGCCAGCAGGCTGTAGGGGATGGTCGGGTCGAGGGAGGCGATGAAGCGGGCGATCTGGCCCACCTCGCGAGCATCGACGTAGCCTGGCACGAGGAGGGTGCTGGCGATGAGGAAGGGCGGCTCTCGCCGCTGGCGGAAGAGCCCGCCCAGCCAGGCGAAGTTCTCCAGCGTTCGCTTGTTGCTCACTCCGCACAGAGCGAGGTGAAGGTTCTCGTCCCAGGCCTTCAGGTCGAACTTGATGGTGCCACCTGAGTCCATGGCCAGGGCCGCCGCCTGGCGCAGAATGGAGGGCGCCGTGCTGCCGTTGGTCTCCCAGCAGATGCGCAGGGGTCGAGCCCGCCGCTGACGTAGGGCCAGGCGGGCAGTGGCGATGGCGTGCGGCATCTGGGGCGAAGGGTCTCCGCCGAAGTAGCAGATGCAGGCCGTCCGCTCGTCTACGCAATCGGCCAACTCCTGGGCGCTCATCATGGGCGCCAGGCGGTGAGCCAGGGTGCGGTAATGCCAGTTCTGGCAGAACAGGCAGTCGAAGCTGCAGGCGCCGTAGAACACCGCCAGGTTCTTGAAGCCGTGGCTCTCCCTCTCGGCGCAGACCCACTCGGCCACGCAGTTCGTGGGCAGGGGATCGTAGTACCACTCCAGGATGCCGCTGGCGGCCGTTCCGCCCAGGTGCAGGAGCTTCCCGCCACGATTGCTGCGCAAGCCGCAGTAGCCCAGTTCACCTTCGGGGATACGGCACTCGTTGGCGCAGAAGGTGCAGGGCACACCGTCGGCGGCCTGGGGCGGCTCGACGGGCAGGCCGAACTGCCTTCGGGCCTCGGCGTGGACGGCCTTCAGATGAGGCAGCACCCGCTCGGGCTGCTGGCGGATGCAGTCCAGGCACGCCCCCAGGTTGGCGGCGATAAGGAGCGATGTCTTGCCGCAGCCCTGGCAGGTGCCCTCCTTCAAGCGAGGCGACGACAGGTAGCGGACCATCGACCTCTCTCCAGCGCCTAGTCTATCACGGCCAGCCTGACCGTCCCCCGCATTCCGTTGGCTGCAAAATGGTGGGTGCGGCGGCACCCCTCCCCAGCGGAGAAAACTACCTTCAGGCATGGAGATTCGGTAAGCCGTGAGTTAGACCCTTCCATTATGGTAAACTTGAACAACCCCAGGCTTGACTCAGCGCTTACGATCGCGCTAAAACCAGCGTGGCACCCGGAAAGGGACGGCCCTCGTATTGAACCGACGGCGGCGTGGGTGGTGATGAGGCCGGGCGCGTTTGACATGGGCTATTTCGCTTGAATCGACTTCGTCAGGAGGTGTGATGACAGGCATCAAATCTTACGGAGCTTATGTCCCCAAGTATCGTCTGGGCAAGGAAACGGCAGGGTGGGGATTTCCCGCTGAGAAGGCAGTGGCCAACTTCGACGAGGACAGCATAACCATGGCGGTCGCTGCCGGAGTGGACTGTCTCAGGGGGATAGATAGGTCCCAGGTGGACGGCATCTTATACGCCACCACCACCTCCCCCTACGTTGAGAAGCAGGGGGCAGCCTTAATCGCCACCGCCCTCGACCTGCGACGGGACATCACCAGCGCCGACGTCACCGATGTGCTTCGGGCGGGGACTACCGCCCTAAGGATGGCCATGGACACTGTCCAGGCAGGCACGGCCAACAACATGCTGGTGATCGCCTCTGACTGCCGCATGGCGACCCCCAAGGGCGGCCTGGACCGGGCGATAGGCGACGGGGCTGTGGCCCTCCTCATCGCCAAGGACGGCGTAGTCGCTGAGGTGGAGGCGGACTACCACATCACCGACCACATGCTGGACGTATGGCGCTCCAGCGACGAAAGCACCGTCAGGAGCTGGGAAGACCGCTTCGTCATCGAGGAGGGTTTCTTCCGGGTCATTCCAGAGGCGGTATCGGCCTTCATGGCCAAGAACAACCTGACCCCCAAGGACTTCCAGAAGGCCGCTTACCACTCCAGTGACGCCCGCAGACACGCCGACCTGGCAAGGACGATGAGGTTCGAAGCCGCTCAGGTACAGGACCCCCTCTACGGCCAGGTGGGGAACACCGGTGTCGCTTTCCCCCTGATGCTG
Organism: uncultured Dehalococcoidia bacterium; assembly: GCA_964606995.1. Lineage (GTDB taxonomy): Bacteria > Chloroflexota > Dehalococcoidia > SM23-28-2 > SM23-28-2 > SM23-28-2. The sequence goes on from CAZSHQ010000070.1 coordinate 5,423, forward strand.
CTGGTGGCAGCCCTGGAGGAAGCCAAGCCCGGCGACAGGATCATGGTGGCAGGTTACGGCGATGGCTGCGATGTCTACTCGATCAAGG
>CAZSHQ010000071.1:0-5415 GCA_964606995.1 uncultured Dehalococcoidia bacterium
CGGTGCTGGTGCTGGTGGCCGCCTTCTACAAGGAGCTCTTGTTCACCGCCTACGACCCGGCTATGGCCGCCGCTGCCGGCCTGCCGGTGGCAGCTATCCAGTATGGGCTGCTCGGCCTTGTCGCCCTGACCGTTGTCATCGCTCTCAAGGCAGTGGGCATCGTACTGGTGGTCGCCATGCTGGTGACCCCGGCTGCCACCGGCCAGCTCCTGGTACAACGCCTCCACTTGATAATGGCGGTGGGCGCTGGCGTAGGGGTTATGTCGTCCGTGGTTGGCCTCTATCTTTCCTATCACGCCGATGTGTCCGCCAGCGCCGCTGTCGTGCTGACGGCAACCGTGCTTTTCCTGCTGACCTTCCTCTTCTCGCCACGGCGCGGGATCCTCGGCTTGCGACGGCCGTCGATCCTGATGGAGGCCGGAGAAGGTTACGACAACCCCAGATAAGAGGAAGCGCGGCGGGTCAAGGGCACGCTTCTACTGATGTCGCTCCCCGCAGATGTGAGCAGCGACCCTCTTGCTCCTGCCACCTGACTAGCGTAGGCTTTTGACTCGGTGGTGGCCTGGTTTGTGATGAAGCCAAGGACACCTGTAAGTCCAGAACAGGGGGTAGAGAGGTCATGGCAGAGAATGTAACTATCCAGCCCGGTTGGCAACTGAGTGGAGTGTGGTACGAGGGTTGCGCCTCGGAGGGGCACTGCCCACTCTACTTCGGACGCGATATGGAGCACCCCTGCCGCAACTTCGCCGTCTATGACATCAAGGAAGGGCAGGTAAACGGCGTCGACATGGCCGGAATTCAGGTTATTAGCGTGGCGGACATCCTCTCGAGAAGGGCCGCCGACTTGCCTGTCTCGGGCACGGCAGCGGCCATCTACATCAGCGACAAGGCCAGCGAGGAGCAAAGGCGGATCCTGGAGTCGTTCGTCGCAGCCAATCTGCCACTGCCGGTCAAAGAGTGCCGCGCCATCAAGTTCGTTCCCATCAGCGTCTCCGTGGAAGGCAGGGCCTATCATGTCACGATGCCTTTCGGTGAGCTGAAAGGTTCGCTAACAATGGGTAAAGACGGCGGCCCCCAGCGCATTGAAAACCATTTCATCCCCTTCCTCCGCAACTTCAACATCGCCAACACGGAACTGTGGAGGTACAACGACCTGGGAAGAAACTGGGAGTACCAGAACCGCAGCGGCACCGTGGCCGACTTCGTAATAGGAAGGTAGCAGGCCACGGTTCAGACGAAGCAAGGACTGCTGTTGTCGCATGGCGTCGCGTCGGTCGTGGCGGCACCCTATTCACATAAGCAAGCGCAGATCCTAGAATAGGAGCGGGGGTAGTTACTGTGAGCGACAAGAGTTCTTCGACCGAAAAGACGCCAGCTTCCACCATTGACCGCAAAGAGCGGCTGAAGATACCGCCTCAAGAGATCCCTAAACAGGACCCCAAGGAGCGAATTAAGAACTGGGACGAAGTCTACCTCGAGCTAGACGTAGAGACCGCGCGGCGAGAGGCTTCTCGCTGCATCCAGTGCCCTGCTGCCGCCTGCACCAACGCCTGCCCTCTCCACAACGACATCGCGGGAGCCTTTGCTCTGCTGGAGCAGGGCGACATCATCGGCGCAGCCAACAAGTTCCGCGAGACCAGCCCCATGCCCGAGGTTTGCGGCCGCCTCTGTCCCCACGAGCAACTGTGCGAGGGCGTCTGTGTGGTGGGGAAGAAGGCGAAGCCCGCCGCCATCGGCCGGTTGGAGTCCTTCGTCGCCGACTATCAGCGAAAGCACGAGGGATGGCCCATCCCCGAGGTGGCTCCGCCCACCGGCAGGAAGGTGGCCGTGGTGGGCTCGGGCCCGGCCGGCCTGGTGGTGGCCGAGGAGCTCGCCAAGAGGGGCCACACGGCGGTGGTTTATGAAGCCTGGCCTCTGCCCGGCGGTCTCCTTCGCTACGGCATCCCCAGCTTCAAGATCAGCAAGACTGTAGTCGACGAAAAGATTCAGATGCTGGAGAAGCTGGGAGTGACCTTCATCACCAATACCGTTATCGGCAAGGACATCACCGTAGACAAACTGCTTCAGGGCGACTTCGATGCGGTGTTCCTGGGCTACGGCGCTGGCCAAGGTGTAAAGATGGGTGTCCCCGGGGAGGACCTCGACGGCATTATCATGGCCACCGACTTCCTAGTGCGGTCTAACGTGCCAGTGGAGCATCTACCTCCCGACTGGCGCAGACCCGTCGATCCGGGCGATAGGGTGGCTGTTATCGGCGGCGGCGACACGGCCACGGATTGCCTGCGTTCGGCCTTGCGGCTGGGCGCTCGGGAAGTGACCTGCGTCTACCGCCGCACTGAGGCGGAGATGCCTGGTAGCGCCAAGGAGAGACAGAACGCCGTGGAGGAAGGCACCCAAATCACCTATTTGGCGGCGCCCATCGAGTTCCTGGGTGACGAGCACAATCGCCTGCGAGCGATGCGTTGCCAGCGTATGGAACTGGGCGAGCCGGACGCCAGCGGCCGTCCCAGGCCCGTGCCCATTCCCGGCTCCGAGTTCGAGATACCAGTCGACACAGTGGTTCTGGCCCTCGGTTACCGCGTTGAGCGCCTCGTCCTTGAGACGACAGACGGACTGGAAGCCAACAAGAACGGAACGCTGGTGATCGACCACGAGACCGGCGCCACCAGCCGCCCGGGGGTGTTCTCCGGCGGTGACGCTGTGCGCGGCCCGGACTACGTAGTCGATGCCGTGGCCGATGCCAAGGTGGCAGCCGCGGCCATCGACGAGTACATCCGTAGAAAGCAACTGGGGGAAACCTAGGTAGCCGCTTCGCTGTTGGTGGGTGAGCTTTCCAACCCCGCGGGATAAATCCCGCGGCACCCGTCCATCGATTCTAGGAAGACGCGGGTTTCAACCCGCGGGATGGCCCGAAAGTCTCCCACCCACCGAGAATGACCCAGTCTCAAACCTAGCCCTCTAGACCTGTTCCATAAACCCGGCGATCTCCTGCACCGCCACCTTCTCCACCGCCATCTCCGGCGCGTAGACGATCTCGTCCGCCGCCCACGCCAGGGTCGGCCGCCGCTCGCGCCCCACGCCGATGATCCCCTGAAGGACGTTGTGGATGCTATCGTTGATGCGGATGGCATTGGCCTTGATGGGTTCGGCCAGGCGGCCGTCGCGGATGACGTAGGAATCGCCCACCACCGTACAGGTGAAGTCGCCCGCGCGCAGGCCATTCACAGGGTAGGTGTACCAGATGCGGCCCAGGTACAGGCCATCGCCCACCTGCCGCAGCAGCTCCTCCCGGCTGCGGTCGTCCCCTTCGACGATGACGTTGGTGGCGAAGATGCCCGGCTGAGCGTCGAAGTTGCGCCCGCCGCCGCGAGCGAAGCGGAAGCCGTTGCGGGGCACCATGGCCGCTCGATAGTCGCCGGGGTCCACCCCCAGCTTCTCGCGAGCCTTGGGGTCGCTGACGATGCGCTGGCTCTCGTAGTAGTTCGCCAGCAGGCCCGCGAGGACGCCATTGCGGATGAGCTCGCTGCGGCCGGTGGGCAGCCCCTCGCAGGTGATGCCCTTGCTCCCCACCAGCCCCGGCGCGGCACCGTCGTCGTAGATGCTCAGCTTCCGAGAGGCGATCTGCTTGCCCAGCTTCCCCATGAAGGGGCTGGCGGCAGCGTAGAAGGTGCCCAGGCTGACGCTGGGCATCACCAGGTTCACCACCAGGTCCATCACCGCCTGCGGGCCGAAGACGACCCGATACTCGCCGTCCTTGACCCGCACGCCGCCGATGGCCTGAACAGCGTTGCCGGCCGCCTCTCGCCCGGCCTCATCGCCGAAGGCCGCCAGGCGGGTGGCCGCCGCCCAGCCGCTGCCCTTGGAGCCTTCTCGCTCGACCATGGAGGTAACGAAGGAGAGGATGACGCTCGATTCGTCGGTCTGCACCTGGGGCATGGCGTAGGAGGCGACGGCGATGCGCTCCTGGAGGATGGTTACGTCTCCCCCCACGATGAGCCCCAGCGCGCGCAGGTCGCCGCCGGCCAGGTCGATGAGCGTCTCCGACGCCTGGAAGGTGCGCAGGGCGCCGCCCACCACCTGCCAGCCGCAGCCCACCAGGTCGGCGTCGGCCAGGCGCATCAGGCGAGGGTCGTGGTAGCGGCGCAGGGCTCGCTTCTCGCCGCTGGGCCTGGGCAGCGACACGAACTCGGGGTCGAGGACGGCCCCCTTGCGGGCCTTGGCCAGCGCCTCCTTCATCCCCTCGATGGATATGTCGCTGCTCTCGCTGCCGAACCCTATCTTGCGCCCCTCGGCCGTCCGGAAGACGGCCTGCACGCCGATGCCGTAGGACTCAGTGGACTTGGGCTCCTCCACGCCGTTGCAGGGGATGTGGGAGGTGTAGTTGAGGCGGGTGAGCAACTGGCCGTTGCTGGCGGCGAACACCTCCGCCTCCTCGATGTCGTCGATGGTGCGGAGGTAGGCGAGGGCCTCTTCCACGGACTTGCGGAGGTCGGAGAGCATGATCATTGGTGCACCCCTAACCGTTGTCTGTGAGCCGTCGAGATCGCTGAGTGCCTCCGTTGGCCTAACGTCCTGGAGGTTCCCGCAATCACCAAAGGCTTGGACGACCGCGACGAGCCTGTGACCGGCTGTCATGCATGGTGGTGGTCACGAGGCCTATTTCAGGCTTCGCTCCAGCGCCTTCCAGGCATTCAAGTATTGAGTAAAGTCTCGCTCCTGGTTGGCGTAGGCATGGTTCGCGATCAGGATCTGGTCTTTCTTTGGGAGGCCGCGGGTTTCCCAGCATTTGCCCCTTTCAGTTACCCACAGGTAGGATTGCAGCCTGTCCGCATTGCCATGGATCCTGGAAAAACGTTCGTCAAGCTCCTGGGGAGCGATCAGAATATACTGGGTTTTCTTCGGATCAAACGCTTGGAGCACGAACACCCACAAATCTGCCTTGCTTGACCGAATCTTCTTCCGGGTGTGGGTCCACCAGCCGCAGGCCAGCAGCCCGTGTTGGAATATCGACTCCATATGCGTCACGAGGAAATCACGGGAGAACTTCACCTGGAGGGAAACCAATCGGGTGTTCTGAGAATTCGTGACTAGGAGATCGATACCCTTATCTCTAGACGGCAGCCAAACCTGTGCTCCGGTAATTCGCTCCTCGATCTCAGACCCGACTAGGAACTCACCCGCGTGGACCGTGAACAGGCTCCTCATTTCCCAACCTCCGGTCCTCTGCCGCGCTAGAAACGGCCGACGATTGAGCGCTTCAGTCTGGCCACCCGCATGGTGCGATTGCCGTTGCTCATGCGCTTGGTCCTCATCTGCACTCCAGTACCTGTCATTCCGAGCCCTTCGCTTGCTGTCATTCTGAGCGAAGCGAAGAATCTCACGCCCCGCTCAGGATAAACTCCGCGAGGAATCTGG
>CAZSHQ010000072.1:0-5379 GCA_964606995.1 uncultured Dehalococcoidia bacterium
TTCACTGACAAGCAGATCTTCGCCGAGCTCGAGGGCCTGCTGGCCGACGTCAAATTGCCGCTAGCGGGGGACGCTGAGCCGACCCGGACAGCCGAGGCCAAACCTCCCCTGGTGGCGGTCTAGAGCGAAAGGAGAGAGCCATGCGAACCCTCACGCCTGTCAAGGACACGCCGAAGCGCGAGATGCCGATACTCCTCGTGCAAGAGAGAAAGGAGGGACCCATGCGGATTCTCGTCCCTGTCAAGGGCACGCCCGAATGCGAGGCGCCGATACTCCGCGCGCAGCAGTTGGCTAGTGCGCGAGACGCTGAGATTCACTTGGTGCGGGTGGTCGTGTGGATCGATGCGTTTAGCGGCCTCAGATTCGACCCCGACATCCTGCGGATGATGGACGATGCGGCGAGATACCTGGACGAGCTGGTGTCCCGTTTCGAGTTGCCAGCGGACCGTACGCGATGTTTGGTCAGCTGGAGCGACAACGCCGCTAAGGAGATCATCAGCATCGCCGAGAAGGAAGGCATCGACTTTGCTATCATGTCCTGCCGCCGCAAAAGCTGGCTTCGGTACCTGGCGCGAGGCTGCGTGTACTGTGACGTGGTCCGCTCTCACATCTGCCCGGTGCTGTGCGTGCCCCCTGCCCGCGTGGCGCAGGCCAGCCCTCGAGATGGCGCACGGCATCCCGCAATGGCGGCGATGCAGCCCTAGGCTTCAAGTTCAGGCGCGCGGAACAGTTAGTCGCGACCTATGGCGACGAAAGGAGCCACCCATGCGAATTCTAGTCGCCGTGGACGGTTCGGCTGAATGCGAGGTGTCGCTACGCATCGCAGCGAGATGGGTTGGTGTCCTGAACGCGCACGTCTATCTGCTGCAGGTCACCGATGGCTTGGTGAGCACAAGGGCGTGTGGGAATCACGAGTTCCAGTGCGCAGAAGGTGTCGAGGCCGAAGTCCTGGCCATGAAGAAGGCACGGATCTACTTAGACGAATTGGTGTCCCGGTATGAGCTGCCAGCGCATCGGACGCGGTGCCTTGTCGGCCGGAGCGATAGTGCAGCCAAGGAGATCATCACCATCGCCCAGAACAACGGCATCGACTTCATAGTCATGTCCAGCCATTGTCGGAGCTGGCTCGGCCAATCGATCCAGGGCAGCGTGTGCAGCGAGGTGGTCTGCTCGATGGTCTGTCCCGTTCTGTGCGTGCCGCTGCCCCACGCGTAGCTCCGCCGTCAACGTCCGTGATCACCACTGCTGTCATGGAGGGAGCTTCAACACAAGAGCAGCCCCCCTTGCGATTGAGGCCATACTCACCCCCGTTCAGGCACCCGGGACGAACGCTATCGCCGAACGAGTAATAGGCACCCTGCACAGAGAGTGTCTGGATCATGTCACTACTACCAATGAGCAACTCCTGCGGACGCTGCTGCGCGAGTACCTGGCGCGCTAGAATGGTACGGGGCCTAATCGCGCACTGAGCCTTGAGACTCCGACCGGATCGCTTGTTCGAGCTGCTCCGCCACAGGCGCGCCCGATCATCCCTCAACCGGTGCTAAGTGGTTTGCACCACGCGTAGGAGTGGGGGACTGCTTGACCTGCGAAGAGACGGCCAGAATGTTGACACCCCGCAGCCCTGCCTACACCGCGTGGTAGTCGCCCATCGTCACGAACCAGTTCCGGAGGTCATAGGCCAGGCGGCTGGCCTCTTCGTCGTGGCAATGAACGACGAGACGGAAGGGTTGAGGCTGTAGGAATTTTGGACATGGCCAGAAGCCCCTGGACCGGAGAAGTCGGAATTCATCCGTGTGGCGCAGGGCCAGGCTGGCGACGAGGTCCAAATCGTGATCCTTTGAGTAGGAGTATGCCTTGTCGATGAGAAGGCGCCCCGCCACGCGGCCTTCTGCGCTGGCCTCCACCACCAGGTCCACGATCAGGCCCGCGGAGAACTCGCCCAGGGGCGCAGCGCGAAGGACGGTAAAGCCCCGTATCTGCCCGTCTGATCTGGCGGCGTAGATGGTGTACTCTCTTGCGGGCACCTCCACGAAGCGCCAGTTGAGGTAGGCGGGGTCTCTGACCACCATTATGGGAAATCGGTGCTGGACCCTGTCCCAGAAGACGGCAAAGGAGTCGTCGAAGGAGCGGACGTCCGCTATCTCCAGACCGGGCGGACCCTCTCGTCGTGGCGCGGGCGTAGGGGTACGCCAAATCTTCCTGGCAATAGAGGCCGTCTTCCCCAGAACACGGCTGTGCGTTGTCTTCAAAGCGAGGCGCTCCGGGTTCAACGGTCTGATGAGGAGAGGAACCGACCCTGCATCCCTGAATCCAGCCTTATTCACGAACGTCGAATAGGAAAGCCGGTCGGGGAAGCCATAGGTAAAGGCGATGCCCTTCCCTGCTGAGAGAGCACAGACATCCCTCAATAGGCCGACGGAGATGTCACCATCTTGGTAGCCAGGATCCGCCACCGGGTTCAGGAAAAGGCCAGCGGTGCGCACCTTGCCCGAAAGTCTTACTTTGATAGGGATTGTCACCACCTGGCCGATAAGCCGGCCCGTTTCCACTTCCCGCCCCAGGGTGGCGATAGCCACGCCTGCAGGGCTTCGCTGGCACTGCCAGTCTTGATAGGCTGGCGCCACGGGCTCGCTGTCGCCCCAGATCTTGCGCAGAAGCCCTAGGCAATCCTGAGTATCGTTCGGCGAGTATCTGCTTGAGACCCAACCCTCTTCCTTCGTCATGGTCAACTCTCCGGGTTCTTGACCTCTACGCTCTTTCGACCGCCCCGGCCGCAACCAAGGACACTTCAATGCTGACTAGCAGTAACCGTGCCAACTTCCAGGGCAGGCGCAGGCTCGGCCGGAACCGCTGGCGGCGTCACTGCCCTCTCTAGCAGCTCCACCAGGTCAAGCACCTCCACGGGCTTCTCCAATTCCAATCCACCTATGCCGTCCTGGAGCATCTGGAGACAGTAGGGGCAAGCTGTAACGATTATATCAGCCCCTGTTGCGACCGCATCTTGGCTGCGCAATCGGTTCACCCTCTGGTCGGGTTCTTCCTCCATCCACACGCGGCCACCACCGGCACCGCAGCACAGGCTTTCAGAGCGGCAGCGGGACATTTCTAATACTCTGATGCCCGGGATGGCCGCAAGGATCTTTCGGGGAGCCTCGTAGATGCTATGGTATCGGCCGAGGTAGCAGGGGTCCTGGTAGGTCACCGTCTTGTTGAGTTCCCTGTTGAATTTCAACTTACCTTCATTGATCAGCTCAAGGAGCAGTTCCGTGTGATGAACCACCACAAACTCTCCGCCGAACTGCGGGTATTCGTACTTAAGGGTGTGGTAGCAATGCGGACAGGCGGTGACGATCTTCTCCACATTGTAGCGCTTTAGAGTCTCGATGTTCTGCTTCGCTTGGCACTGGAACAGGTACTCGTCACCAAGACGGCGTGCGAAGTGGCCGCAGCACGATTCCTCGTAGCCCAGGAAGCCGATGTCCACCCCTGTCGCATCCAGGATCTTTGCCATGGCGATGGGTATGTTCATACTCTGCTCGACGACGGCTTCGGTGCATCCTACCCAGAATAGGAGCTTGGCATGACCATTGTCGGAAAGAGCCTTCACAGGCATGCCGGAAGCCCAATCCGTTCTCCCAGCTGAAGCCCCCTTCCAGGGGCAGCCCCTGTCTTGGGTTGATCTCAGACTGGCCATGACAGTACCAGAGATCTTGCCTTGTTCCAGCACCAGGTTGCGACGCATGGCAATGATCTTGCCGATGGGATCTATGAAGACGGGGCACGCCTCCGCGCAGGCACCACATGTAGTGCATGCCCATAACTCATCTTCGGTTACCACGTCGCCAATTAGGGCCGGACAAGCATCGTCTGGATTGGGCTGCCCGTGGCCCTTGCCTCGGAGTAGGGCAGGCCCCTGCTCGACCATGTGGGCCTTTAGCTCCTGCATCAGTTTCTTAGGCGAAAGCGGCTTCCCGCTGAGATAAGCGGGACAAACCTCCTGGCATCTCCCACAGCGGGTGCAAGCGTCGAGGTCAAGCAGGTCCTTCCAGGTCAGGTCTTGGATCTTTGCTGCCCCAAGGGTTTCAACGGTCTCCTCGCTAATCTCGATAGGTTTAAGGACGCCCTTGCCGTCCAGAGACCTTAGGAACATGTTCAATGGGGCGACAACGATGTGGGCCAGTCTGGAAAAGCTGAGGAAGACGTAGCCGATGGTCCCGAGGGATATCAGCATGTGACCCCACCAAATCGACCTGTGCAAGGCCAAGGTCACATCCTCCCCAAGGCCGCTGAACGCCTTGGCGAAGACGAATCCGATAGGCGACCACGGTGACCAGTCGGGGTTGGTATCCAGTTCAGTTGTGGCGATTCGTAGCCCCTCCACGGCGAAACCAGTGATGATGATCAGGGAAAGCAGCGTCAGGGCGAGGGCATCGTCCAGCAGGTTATCCAGTTTCGCAGGCCTGACGACATACCTGCGGTAGGCGGCCATGCCGAGGCCAGCCAGGACGAGTAGCCCGCCCAAGTCGAGCATCAGAGAGACCCCTAGATAGACATTCCCTTCCATGAAGTGGTAGAAGTGTTCGCTAACGGTGTCTAGGAGTGGCCCCATCAGAAGGAGAGCAAACCCGCCGAAGATGAGCAGGTGCATTATCCCTGCATAGCGGGCGCGTATGATGCGCCTGTGCCATAAGCCATCGGCCATGGTCTTGACGACGACGGTCCATATCCTGCTCGGCAGGTTGTTCAGTCTGTCGTCCTTGCTGCCGAGCCGCCAGAGCCGAAGACGTCGGTACAGTGCGTACGCGACGACAGCTATCAGTATGAACCCTAGCAGATAGACAATCTCGCCGAACTGGATGTTCCAGAAAGTTTCCCTCGAGGCCATTAGCTGCTCCTTTGCAGCCTAGAGTCCAGCCTCCGGGCCTTGAGCCATCCTCCGCTGCGGTAGCCTAGGTGGAGTAATGGGTTGGCTTTGGAACATCGAAGCACCAACTTGCCAATGGCCATCGCCTTCCTCAGCAGCCACCGACTGCGGCCGATACCCCAGCATTCTCATGACTCGGCCCTGCCTCGCCTTCTCGCTGCTGGCGAGTCACTAGACCTCTGAGGTCTATGCCAGGCGATGCCCCGTTAGATGCCCCGTTAGTTGTCTTCGGGCTCCACGGTGAACGAGGGGCTTCGCGCCCTCCAGAGCCTTCTTCTTGGCCTTTGGTCGCTCCCTGTCGCGCTGAAGGACGGCGAGTACCTCCTCGCTCGGGGGCACGAAGCGCCCCGGGACACGCGGGACCCGCTCGCCCTCTTTGAGGTCGAGGGCGGCGCGGGCGTACTCGTAGACGCGCTCTACCACGAGGTTCGGGTCGTAGATGCGGCGGTACC
>CAZSHQ010000073.1:0-5326 GCA_964606995.1 uncultured Dehalococcoidia bacterium
CGTAGTTGATATCGCCGCGGAGGTGCTTGCTACCCATAACGACGTAGGCGCCGCCGTAGGCCTTGCGCACAACAACGGTGACCTTGGGGACGGTGGCCTCGGCATAGGCGTAGATAAGCTTGGCACCGTGAGTGATAATGCCGCCGTGCTCTTGTCCAGTGCCGGGCATGTAGCCGGGGACGTCGGTCAGGGTGACGATGGGGATGTTGAAGGCATCGCAGAAGCGGACGAAGCGGGCCCCCTTGCGGGAGGACTGGATGTCCAGGACGCCCGCAAGCTCCTGGGGATTGTTGGCCACGATACCCACTGGCCACCCATTCATGCGGGCGAAGCCCACGATGATGCTCTGCGCCCAGGAGGAGTGCACCTCCATGAAGTCGCCATTGTCGATGATGCGGTAGATGACCTCGTGCATGTCGTAGGATTGGGAGGGGTCGCTTGGCACAATGGTCGACATGTCGTCAGCCGTCCGCCCGGGGTCGTCTTCGGGCTCGAGAAGCGGTGGGTCTTCCATATTGTTGGAAGGGAGGAAGGAGAGAAGCCGCCGCACTTCGCTCAGGCAGGCCTCCTCGCCAGCGACGGCGAAGTGGCAGACGCCGCTCTGGCTGGAGTGGGGCTTAGCGCCGCCTAGATCCTGGTGGCTCACCTCTTCGCCGGTGACGGCGAGGACGACCTCGGGGCCAGTGATATACATCCGGCTGGTGTCCTCTACCATGAAGACGAAATCGGTGATGGCGGGAGAGTAGACGGTGCCGCCGGCGCAGGGCCCCATGATCACCGAGATCTGGGGTACAACCCCCGAGGCTAGAACGTTGTGTAGGAAGATATCGCCGTAGCCCTTGAGGCTGGCCACCCCCTCCTGGATGCGAGCACCCCCTGAGTCGTTAATGCCGATAATGGGGGCGCCCACCTTCATGGCCAGGTTCATGATCTTGATGATCTTCTCGCTCACCGCCTCCGACAGGGAGCCGCCGACGACGGTGAAGTCCTGGGCGAAGACCAGAATAAGGCGGCCATCGATCTTGCCGTAGCCGGTGACTACGGCGTCGCCGTAGAAGCGCTGCTTGTCGATGCCAAATTCGGTGCCCCGATGGACGACCAGGGCATCGATCTCTTCGAAGCTGGCTTCGTCTAGGAGAAAGCTGAGGCGCTCTCGCGCTGTGAGCTTGCCGCGAGCGTGCTGGGCTTCGATACGTTCCTTGCCACCGCCCAGCCTGGCCTGTTCCTTTAGCTTGCTTAGCTCGGCGAACTTGTCTTCGACAGCCATCGGTTCTCAGGAGAAATGCGCAGTCTTTGTGCGATTTTTGATGCTAGCAGGCCTCCCTATGTAGCGCAAGGGGGTTCGGCTTAGCACTGCCTATGTATTTCATCAACCTCAGGGCGAAGGCGTGGCTGTGGGTATTATGAGCTCTTGTCCCACTGTAAGGCTGGCAGGGTCGGTGATGTCGTTGGCCTCCATTAATTCTTCAGGAGAGATGCCAAACTGCTCGGCGATAGAGCCCGGATAGTCGCCCTCCTGAACTATGTAGACACCCTCGGCGGAGGGCGTGGCAGTGGCAGCCTCGGCCTCTGGGCTTCGGGTGCCCTCCGGTACGCGACCGGGCTCCTGGCCTGGAATGACCAGCTTTTGCCCTACAGACAGGCTGGTCGGATCGGTGATCTCGTTGGCCTCCATCAGCTCTTCTACGCTCACGCCGAAGCGCTGGCCGATGTCGTAAAGGGTGTCATCTGCCTGAACGGTGTACGTTCCGTCCCCTGGTCCCACAGGGCCGACGCCCTCCTCGACGTAGACTACGGGTGGAGGCGTTGCCCAGGGCGTAGACGTGGCAACGGTGCCAGGATCGGTGAGTCCCTGGGCGCCGTCAGTACCCCCTGTCTCCTCGTCGCCACAAGCCAGCGCCAGGACGATGACGGCCACGCAGAGCGCTGGCAAAAGAAGCCTTTTGAAAACCATCGTCCTTCCTCCCGCTGGCACTGCCTGACCAAGCGTTTCAGAGGCATATTACAATAACGGCTGGCCGGCGGCAAGCAGTTGGCCCAAGGAGTCCTGAGAGATCCTTTGCGGCATGGTTCAGGGGCCTGCCAGTTCGCCTAGCGCTAGGAGGGTCAGCTTCGCTGCATCCTCCAAGAGTTGTGGCTCGACGAACTCGGCTCGGTCGGATTCGGTGTGGTAGCGGGGATCTTCGAAGCGGTGGATGAGGACGGCTGGGATGCCCGCCTCCATGAAGCTGAGGTGGTCGCCGCGGAGGTGAGGTTCGGTCGGCACTGGGTCTAGCCCCAACGCTGCTGCCCCTTGGTCGATCTTCTCTACCAGGGTGGGCGTGGAGCTGAGGGTGGCGGTAGGGCTGACAGTCGGGAAGGGCTCGGGCGATGGCTCTGTGCCTTGGCGGGCCGCCAGGGCGAGGCAGCTAAGGATGAGGGTCCAGGGGAATGAGAAGCGGGACAGAGGAGGGATGAGCCTGGAAGGGCTCGAGGGGTTAGGGTAAGGAATGGCTAGCGATGGGTTCGCCCCCGTGAGCGCCAGCGATCCCACCACGAGCGCAGGCGCTGACTCACACCCGGCTCGGCGAGTTTTACCGTCTGGCCGCGCCAACGCTTCTCGACGTAGCGGGGGCGGCGGCGTAGCGAGAAGATGAACGCCGCTACGAAGAGGATCAGGCCGGCGACTAGCACCATCTGGGTGGCGGATTTGCCGCCGAAGCCGAACCAGGCCGCTATGATCATGGCCACGCCCACCAGCATCACCCGGCCCACGGTGATGCGCGGCAGGTGGGAAGCCCACCACCGACTCATGCTGCTGAGCCAACGGGACAACCTGCGGCGGATGCGTCGCCAGAGGGGTTCTCTCAGAGGGAACCTCTTATACTTGCCGAGGATCTCTTCGATCTCCTGCTGTATCCTGTCCGACATGGTTGTCTCGCTCCCCAAGGCTTGCCTGGACGCCACTATTTTACAATGGCCTCGTCAGGGGGTCTAGATAGGAGGGCCTATCTGTATGACAATTGCTCTCGGGGCAGGGCCTTGGCAGACCGCCCTGAGCGCATATAATAGTAGCCGCTGTTGTCGGCGGCAGTTTGGCTCGCTTGGGGGACAGAAGGATGGACTGGCGCGAGGAATATCAACGCAAGTTGATGTCAGCGGACGAGGCGGTGAAGGCGGTGAAGGAGGGTGACAGAGTGGTGGTGCCGCTGGGAACGCCCAGGGTTCTGCCTGCCGCCCTCGCTCGCCGCCGCCAGGAACTGGGCCGCATCGACCTGCGGCTGTCCGCTCCCGCCGTCGACCCCGGCTGGCTCCAGCCGGGCTGGCAGAACGTATTCGACATCGAGTTCGAGTTCTTTATTGGCGACTTCGCCCGTCACGTCACCGACGACCGCCGTGGCACCTACCTGCCCAGCAGCTTCTCCCTCAGCTTCAAGGCCCTGGACGAGGGGCGGTTGGAAAGGGAGGAGATAGACGTGTTGCTGGTGGCTGTCACCCCTCCCGACGAGCGCGGCTACTGCACCTTCGGCCCTCACTACTGGAGCAAGGGCAGCCACGTTCGGCGGGCCAGGACGGTCATCGCCGAGGTCGATCCCCTACTGCCGAGGATGTGCGGCAAGTGCTTCGTGCACGTCTCCGAGTTGGACCACATCGTGGAACTGCCGGATACCCCCGTCACGCGGGAGATGGTGGAGCAATGGCTGGCTCCCCTGCCGCCGGAGCGCCGGGCCGACATGATGAGCATCCTTGAGCTGGCAGGGGACTTCAGTCGCCTGGCGCCCGTAGGGCCCCTTATCGCCTTCGTGGAGCCCGACGTCCTGCGACGCTACATGGGCCTTCTGGAGCCGCCTGATGAGGCCAGGGCTATCGCCGGTTATCTGAATGAGTTGGTGCCCGATGGAGCTACCATCCAGATAGGGATAGGCGAGCCCAGCGCACTTATGGTCAAGGCGGGCGCTTTCGACAACAAGGTGGATCTGGGCCTGCACACGGAGATGGTGGCGCCGGATCTGGCCAAGCTGGTGGCGGCTGGGGTCATCAACGGCAAGCGCAAGACCATTCATAAGGGGAAGGCAGTGGCGGTGGCCTGGTCTGGCGCCACCGATGAGGACCTGGCGATCATCGAAGACAACCCTGCCTTCGAGCTGTATGACCCCGAGTACCTGCTGGACATCAGGGTCATCGCCCAGAATGATAACTACTACGCCATAAACAACGCCCTGTCAGTGGACCTTACCGGCCAGATCAATTCCGAGAGTGTGTTCGGGGCGCGGATGATCAATGGGCCCGGCGGTCAGCCGGAGACTCACCTGGGGGCGCTGCTCTCCAAGGGTGGGCGGGCCATCACGCTCCTGCCGTCGACGGCCCTGGGTGGCAGCGTCTCTCGCGTCGTCGCTCAGCAGGAAGAGGGCTCCCTCATCACCATACCTCGCTTCTTCGCCGACATTGTGATCAGCGAGTACGGCGTGGCTCGCCTCATGGGCAAGAATCACCGCCAGCGAGCCGAGGAACTGATCGCCATCGCCCATCCGGACTTTCGCGCCGAGCTGAGGAAGGAAGCGCAGCGGCTGTTCTACCCGTAGGAGGCCGTCCTGCTATCAGGCGGGGGAAGGAGAAGGCAAAGGGATGCGGATCGGCGCGCACGTTTCCACAGCCGGCGGGTTGGAAAAGGGGATCGAGCGGGCCCAGGCCATGGGGGCGGAGACCATCCAGATCTTCGGGGCTCCTCCTCAGAGCTGGCGGAGGAAGGTCTATCCCCCGCAGGAGACCGAGGCCTTTCGGGCGCGGGCGGCGGCGGCCGACATCTGGCCGCTCTTCATCCACGGCGTCTACCTGGTGAACCTGGCCACCAGCAATCCCGAGAGCCTGATCAAGTCCCAGGACGCCCTCATCGCCGATATGGTGCTCAGCTCGGCCATTGGAGCCAAGGGGGTCATCTTCCACGTCGGCAGCCATCGGGGGGCGGGCTTCCAGCAGGTCTTCGGCCAGATCGTGGATTCAGTTCGCCGCGTGCTGGCCGAGACGCCTGAAGATACTTGGCTAATCCTGGAGAACAGCGCCGGCATGGGCGACAGCGTCGGCCGCAAGCTCGGCGAGCTGGCGGCTATCATGAAGGAGGTGGCCAGCCCACGGCTGAAGGTCTGCTTCGATACCCAGCATGCCTTCTCCGCCGGCTATGACGTGGCGACGGCGGGCGGGCTGGCAGCGACCGTGGACGAATTCGAGCGCGAGGTGGGGCTGGCCCATCTGGTGGCCATCCATGCCAACGACTCCAAGTGCCCCCTGGGGGGCGGCGTCGACCGCCACGAGAACATCGGCGAGGGCCACATCGGCCGCGCGGGGTTCG
>CAZSHQ010000074.1:0-5262 GCA_964606995.1 uncultured Dehalococcoidia bacterium
TCCGCCTCAGGCGGACGCCGGAGTCGCTGGTGTGTCTCGACGCTCATCCGGGCTAACGACCAGCCATTATGAGAAAACGGGCCCCCTTCTGCAAGGGGCTGAAAGGAGATGAAGAGTAATGGGCCTGATCCAGGAATTCCAGCAGGCCGACACCGAGCGGCGCAAGGAGGTGGCTGTGCTGGTCCGTGAAACGGACGCCATGGTCAAGGACCTCCATAAGGTAAGCGCCGACCGCCGCTCCGAGGTGGCCACCATGCGCGCCGACGCCGACGCCTTCGTTGGCCACCTGCACAAGGTCAGCCGCGATCGCCGCTCGGAAGTGGCCACCATGCGCGCCGACGCCGACGCTTTCGTTGACCACCTTCACAAGGTCACCGGTGACCGCCGCTCCGAGGTGGCCACCATGCGCGCCGACGCCGACGCCTTCGTCGGCCACCTCCACAAGCTGAGCGGTGACCGCCGCTCCGAGGTGGCCACCATGCGCGCCGACGCCGACGCCTTCGTCGGCCACCTCCACAAGGTCAGCGCCGACCGCCGGTCTGAAGTGGCTGCCATCCACACGCACGTCTGGGACGGAGCAGCCCCGATCTATCGGGGGGCGGCCCCACGCCCCAGGGCAACGGCTGCACCGCCCAGGGCGGCGGCGCCTGCGGCTGCACCAGCGCCAGCGGCTCCACCACCGGCGGCCGAACCCGAGACCCCCGAGACCGTAGCCCTCCGGGACGTGGTCTTCGAGTTCCTGGCTGACCACCCCGACGGGGCCAGACTGACCGAGATGGAGCAAGAGTTTGGCATAGCCCGCATCCAGATAGCGAAGGTCCTCCACGGCTTGATGGACGACAACAAGGTGGAGAAGCGAGATCTGACGTACTTCGCCATCTAGCGAGCATGACCCGGCGTCGGTAAACGAGTAGGGCTCCCGGCCCTGGTTCCAGGGGATAGGAGGTCCGATGGCAACAGAGACGATCACCTGCGCTTTTTGCCAGGGAGCGGGGAAGGACCCTTTCGGCATCCCGTCTGAGCTATCCTGCTGTCAGGTCTGCGGGGGCAGCGGCTCCGTGACCATCGGCGAGCCCTGGGTAATGTGCGCCTTCTGTGAGGGTAGAGGCGTGCATCCTCACCAGCGCCTCACCTGCACCTGCTGCAGGGGCAAGGGGATGATCACCGTCCAGGAACCGATGGACAAATGCCCTCATTGTCAGGGGACGGGAGCAGAGCCGCCCGATCAGGACTACCTGCCCTGCGTCCTCTGCAAGGGCGCGGGGGTGATCACGGGCAAGAAGAAGGAGGTCGCGGCTAGGCAGAAGGCGAAGCAGCCGGCGTAGATCACTCGCTGACGCGCCCAACCTGCGGGGAAAGGAGGGAGGAGATCATGGTCGTCAGAGAAGAAGGGGTGACCACCGTACTGGAGCCTCGGCCCCTGCCCAACTTCGTGGAGACGAAGTTCGTCAAAGAGATTACCGACCGGGCCCTGGCCTACATCAGGGCGGGCTTCCCCGTTCACTTCCGGGGAGCGTCGGGGACGGGCAAGACCACCCTGGCCATGCACGTCGCCGGCAAGATCGGCCGCCCGGTGGTGATGATCCACGGCGACGAGGAGTTCAGCACCTCCGACCTGGTGGGGGGAGAGTACGGCTACCGCATGAGGAAGGTGATTGACAATTTCATCCACTCCGTCCTCAAGACCGAGGAGGACATGGTAAAACGGTGGATGGACAATCGCCTGACGGTGGCCTGCAAGTACGGCTTCACCCTCATCTACGACGAGTTCACCAGGTCCCGGCCGGAGGCCAATAACATCCTCCTCTCCGTCCTCCAGGAGAAGATGCTGGACCTGCCCGCCGCTCGGGGGGACGGCGAGAACTACCTCGAGGTCGACCCCGACTTCACGGCGATCTTCACCAGCAACCCCGAGGAGTACGCCGGGGTCTACCGAAGCCAGGACGCCCTGCGCGACCGGATGGTCACCCTGGACCTCGATCACTTCGACGAAGAGACCGAGGTGGCCATAACCGCGGCCAAGTCGGGCCTGTCCCGCCGCGACGCCCAAAAGATTGTCCGCGTCGTTAGGGCTCTCAGGGAGTCAGGCGTATGTGAATACGCCCCCACCATCCGCGGGCCGATCATGATCGCCAAGACGCTCAAGGTGCTGAATGGCTCCGTGGGCGCCGGCAACGAGGTCTTCCGGAAGTTGTGCCTGGATATCCTGGCCTCGGAGACGAGCAGGGTTGGCAGCAAGGCTCACAGCGCCAAGGTCCGAGAGCTGGTAGGCAAACTGGTTGACCAGCACTGCTAGGTGGTCAGCCGGTCTGCCATCAAGCCGTGGCTCAGAAGGAGGGTATCGCTAGTGATACCGACGAGAGTTTTCGCCAGAGTGGATACGGACGGCAAGATCGCCCTTCCTGACAACATCCGCCGCCAGACGGGCCTCCAGCCCGGCCAGCTGGTGGAGGTAAAGGTCGTAGCCAGGAAGAGCGTCGTGATTTCGGCCAGAGGCAGCGCCAGGTAGGATCACCTGCCCACCCCAGGAGGAGTCCGAGGGCGCAGGCCGGAAGGGAGCAGAGGGCATGGATGACAAAGAAGAGATCGCTGCCTTCAAACAGGATGTACGGCGGGCCCGTCGAAAACCCGCCAGACTTGGCCAGACGCCGAAAGAAGAACCCGAGAGAACCGCGAGCCATGCCAGGGGCGTGCGGCATCTCAAGGGCTTACAGGATATCCATTCTGGCGTAAGCAAGGGAGTACGCTCCGTACCCCCGCGTAACGATCGCTACTACCTGGACCTGTACCTGCTGCAAATGGAAAGGGAGAGGCTCACACAAGAAGCTACGTCCTTACAGAAGCGAAACACCCGAATAGAGCGACGCTTAGCCGAGATCGCCAGGGAAATGGCTGAGAAGGAACAGAGGGCAGACCAAAGCAAGAACCCTCCGCAAAGGAAACACGAATACAGAGGGGAAGAATGGAAGCGGATGTCCATCAAGTACTGAACCGTCCCTACGAGCCGAGCAGGTAGTGGACGTGCAGTCGCAGCGCTACCGATTGAGACAGAGAGGCGGACCCGCGACGCTCGGGCCCCTGGGAAGGCCGCTGAACGGGCGGACGTTCCCCTGCGCCTACTGCAAGGGAACCGGCACTCAGCTCCACATGAAGTCGAAATGCCCTGTTTGCGGCGGCAAAGGTCTCAACAGAGTCAGCGGGCCAGTAGTGGTGTGCGCCTTCTGCCGAGGGGCTGGCGAAGCCCCACCTCAGTCGCATCTCACCTGTCCCGCCTGCCACGGCAAGGGCGTGATAGGGGTGAAGGAGCCATTCGAGAAGTGTGACCTCTGTCGGGGCACCGGGCGCCCAACCGGGACCCAGCTGCCTTGCATCAAATGCAAAGGGGCGGGCGTGTTCACCACAAACAAGAGGGCGTAGGTCAAGGGAAAGGCGGTGCTGCTGTGGTGGGAGAACCGGGGGTGAGTGCTAGCGCCCTGGCCAGATCGGAAATGGCCAGGGAGAAGGCGACAATCGCACGGCGGAAGTCGGCGCGTCCCTCCACACTGAAGCAGGCAGCGGAAGAGTGGAAAGGGCAGCAAGAACAGCGGGAGAGGCTCCGATTTTCGCCCGAACCGGAAACCTCGGTAATCGCTCCCGTACGAATGCTTCTGCGGGCCAGGCCCGGCCGAACCGACGAGCCGCTTGGCTGGGCACCGTACCGGTCGCGAGAAGAGGACAAACCGAGAGCGGTCATTCTCAACGCCGCGATGGTAAGTCGCATCGCCCATCACCTGAAGGCCCGGGAATGGGCCAGGGCCAGGGGGAAAAGGCAGGGCACGCCCTTGGGATTCCGTCTGGAGAGATGGGCGGAGAAGTGGAACAGGAACAAAGAACTCGAGGAGAAGCGTCTCGCTGGGTCGCCGACGGCAGAGGATAGCAGGCGGCCCGCTTGACTAGCCACGAGGTGGTTCCAATGACAAGGAAATATGTATACGGCATCATCCCGACCATGGACTCGCCGACCTTCGGCGCATCTGGCTTCCCCCCCAGGCCGGAGCAGGTGTACACCGTAGTCTACCGGGGCCTCGGCTGTGTAGTGAGCAATTATCTCGGGGAGGACTTTACCTCCCTCCCCAAGGAGAATCTGGTGCGCTGTCTGATGGCCCATCAGGCGGTGATTGAGCGCGTCATGAAGGACTGCCCCATCCTGCCCGTCAAGTTTGGCACCCTCGTCGAGGGTGACGGCGAAGTCCAACGCCTCATCGAGCAAGGACACCGGAAATCTACCCAAGCTTTGATCTGGCTGGACGGCAGGGTGGAGGTGGAGGTGGCAGCCACCTGGGACCTGAAGCGGGTTCTGGACGAGATCGGGCAGGAGGAGGAGATTCGGCGTCTGAAGAAAGCAATGGCCAATACGCCTCCCGGGGAGGTCCTGGAGCAGCAGATCCGGGCTGGGAGAATCGTAAAGGAATCGCTGGACCGGCGGCGGATGAGGTATCACGAGCGAATGTTTGAGTCCCTCCAGCCGATGGCCCTGGACGTGCAGCCGAATGCCCTGGTGGCCGATGAGATGGTGATGAACGTGGCTTTCTTGATCCAGGGGAACCGGGAAGGGGAGTTCGATAAGCGGGTCAGAGAGCTGGACCAGGGATTCCACGACCAGATAGACTTCCGCGTCATCGGGCCCCTGCCGCCCTACAGCTTCGCCACCGTGGAGGTGGTAAGACCCAGCGCCGAGAAGATCGAGGAGGCGAGGCGAGTGCTCGGTCTCGGCAACGAAGTCTTAGAGACAGAGGTCAAGGAAGCCTACCGGCGTCTGGCGGCGGAGACTCACCCCGATGCCCATCCTGATGACGAGCAGGGAGGCGAGCGCTTCACCAAAGTGCGCGAAGCGTTTACCCTCCTGAGCGCCTACTGCCGGGGTCAGAACCAAGCGGGGGATCGAGCCGCCCAAGACCACCGCTATTCTCTGGCCCCGGAAGATGTCACCCGGGCTTTTCTGATCAGCGTAGGCCGGCCGGCCACCCAGGTTACCTAGACAGAGCGGTGCAGCAAGCGAGATGGTTCGGTTTGTACGACGGAACGAGGATAACCAAGAGGCAAAGTATCTCTACTGCATCATCAAGTGCAGGCGGGAACGCAGCTTCAATGGCGTACAGGCGGTCGGTGGCCGCGGTGACAAGGTGCACACGGTGGTTCTTGGGAACCTGGCGGCCGTGGTCAGCGACTCGCCAGACATGAAATACGACAGCACCCGGGCAAACATGATAGCCCATCAGAAGG
>CAZSHQ010000075.1:0-5257 GCA_964606995.1 uncultured Dehalococcoidia bacterium
CTGCTTCGTGCTGGCTCTGAGCAACGGCGACGAGCTGCGCTACTTTGACGATAGGCGAATGGGCAAGGTCTACCTGGTGAAGGAAGGGGCCTTCGATGTGATGCCTCTCTTCGGAGAGCTGGGCCCCGAGCCCCTGTCGGAGCAATTTACGGAGGAGGTCTTTCGAGAGCGGCTCAGGCGCTTCCGTGGCCAGATCAAGAGCGTGATCCGGAACGAGAGCCTGGTGGCCGGCATCGGCAACGCCTACGCCGACGAGATCCTGTTCGCAGCCGGCGTCCACCCCTACCGCAAGCGGGCGGAGCTATCCCCGGAAGACGAGAGTCGCCTGTATCAGGCCATCCGCTCCGTGCTGGGCCAAGCAGCGGCCATCGTTACCGAGCGCGTGGAGAAGGAGGGCCTGCCGGTAGACGAGTACCGAGACCACCTCAAGGTGCACCGCCGCGGCGGTCAGCCATGCCCGACACCCTCATGTGGGAAGCCGCTAACCGAGATCACCGCTGCCCAACGCATCACCACCTTCTGCCGCCACTGCCAGAAATAGCCCAGCCGCCGCCCGTTTCTCCCCCACGCGGCCGACGAGGCCGCCTGCCTGCTTGCCGTTGACAGAGAGGGCGTCGCCAGATATAATGCGGCCCACGTGCACGCCTTCGCAGGCTCCGTTCGCGATAGGCCACTCCAGGAGAGGAGCAAAGCCATGAAGCGGTTTGTATTGGCGATCATTCTACTCACAGCGGCAGGGGTTGCGGTGTTCCTGGCGCTCAACCGGCCGGGTGCTGAGGCCAGCCCCGACGTCACCATCACCGTCAACGACACCGGCGATACGAACAACCGCGACGACAACGTGCTCACCCTGCGCGAGGCCATGCTCCTGGCCACCGGTGTCCTGACGGTCGATGTCCTGTACCACGCGGAGTGCGACCAGGTCTCCGGGGCGATCTGGCTTCCCTATCCGATTTTGGACTGTTTTAGCTCCGATCCCCCCGGCGCCGCCTCCGCGGACACCATCGTGTTTGACACTACGGACTTCCCGCCGGGCAATCCCAAGACCATCAGCCTCAGCGCCGCCCTGCCCATCCTGGACACCGGCGACGACACCGTGGATGGGTCAGCCGCGGGAGTCATCGTCAATGGCCCAGCGGGGGGACTCACCGTGAGCGGCTCAGAGGCGGGAGTCATCGGCGCGGGCGTCCCGTACGCCTGCTTCGAGATCAGCTCCGACAACAACACCATCAAGGGGATGGAAATCTACGGCTGCTCGAACGGCGTGGTCATCTCCGGCCGCGACAACTTCATCGGCGGCTTCGACTCTGGAGAGGGCAACGTGATATCCGGCCATGTCGAGGCCGGCGTGAGAATCGCCGGCTCCACGGCCATCACCAACGGCGTCGTGGGCAACTACATCGGCACAAACGCCGATGGCGACGCCGCCGTGCCCAACGGGGTCGGCGTGGAAATCGCCAGCGGGGCCCAGAGCAACTTCATCGGCACCCCCCCGCCTGGAAGGGGCAACCTCATATCGGGCAATGACCAGGTCGGCGTCAGAATCGCCGGCTTCGCGACCACCATCAACGGGGTCGTAAACAACTACATCGGCACCGACGCTTCAGGCACCGCGGCTCTCCCTAACAATGTCGGCGGCGTCGAAATCGGGGATGGGGCTTGGCTCAACGCCATCGGATACCACCTGCCCGGTTGCGCCAATATCATCGCCTTCAACGGTGATTATGGCGTGCTTGTCAAAGACAACAGCGTCTGGAACCCCATCCACGGCAACTCCATCCACTCCAACGGGGGCAAGGGCATCAGTCTGGTCGGCAATGGCAATTTGGGACGCCAGCCACCGATCATAGAGGGCGTCGGCCCCGTCTTCGGCACCGCCTGCGCCGACTGCGACGTCGACATCTACTCCGACGACGAGGACGAGGGCAGAGTCTACGAGGGCTCGACCACGGCGGACGGCGACGGCAAGTGGACCTTCTCCGGCTCCCCTCAAGGGCCGAATGTCACCGCTACGGCAACCGACTCGAACCGCAATACCTCCGAGTTCTCGGCGCCTGTGGCCCTGTCCGAGCCTACGCCGACGCCATCGCCCAGCCCATCGCCGACGCCGACGGCCACGCCGACAGGCACACCGACCCCAGGCGCGACGCGGACGTTCGTGTGGACCCCCGGTTGGCACAACGCCACCTGGAGCGGGGCCTCCACCCCCGAGGAGGCCTTCGCCTGCGCGGCGGGCAAATACGCCGCCGCCTACCGGCTGGTGGGCGGAGTCTGGGAGCGCTACTTCCCCGACCGGCCGGAGATCTCCAACATGGGCTCGCTGGAGCAGTATGACGCCTTCCTCATCCTTATCACCGAGGATGTGACCTGCGAGATGCCGCTGGCCGACCCGGCGGCCATTGAACGCACGCTGGCGTGGGGCGTGGGCTGGCAGAACGATGGGTGGACGGGCGCCGACGGCACGGCGCCGCAGGACGCCTTCGCCTGCGCGGCGGGGAGCTATGCTGCCGCCTATCGGTTGGTGGGTGGAGGCTGGGAGCGCTACTTCCCCGACCAGCCAGGCATCTCCAACATGGGGCCGCTGGACGAGTACGACGCCTTCCTCATCCAGGTCACGGCGCCGGTGAGCTGCAGCATGGCCATCACGCCGTAGGAAGCGGCGGCTAGGCGGACCGCCCGGAGCTAGTGGCCGCGAGTGGCTCGACCGGTGCCTGCGCCACAGGAGGTAACATAGTCTCACCAATGTACTGGACGAGTACACCCGATTGCAACACAGAATCCTTTTTGCTATCATGCGGCTGTGACAGACACAGCCGTATTGGTGCTTAATCAGAATTACGAGCCGCTTAACGTCTGCAATGCTCGCCGTGCCTTCGTCCTAGTGGACCGAGGCAAGGCCGAGGTGTTGGAGAACAGCCGGGGCTACCTGCGTAGCCCCTCCATCGTTTTTGAAATCCCCTCGGTTATTCGCCTCGTCTACATAATCCGACGACCTCGGTCCCAGGGACGGCTCTGCCGCCGCGACGTTTTCCTGCGTGACCGCTACACCTGCCAGTACTGCGGACGCCGGACGCGAGATCTCACCCTGGACCACGTCCTCCCCCGCAATCGAGGCGGCCAGCACGACTGGGAGAACGTAGTGGCCGCCTGCAAGAGCTGCAACCACCGCAAGGCTGGTCGCACTCCTCACGAAGCACACATGCACCTCATCCGTCAGCCCAGCCGCCCTTCCTACAACCCGTACCGCCCCTTCTACCACTATCTGGAGGAGCAGGTGGAGTGGCGCAAGTTCATCCCCGGCTGGGAGCCCGACTCAGGCTTCTGCTAGCCCCCCGAAGACCCTCAGATTTCCTTCCGCTCCATCGTGAGCAGGCGCACGCCTTTTATCTGGCGGAAGGTAGCCCCCTCGCTCAGGCAGCGCAGGGCCAGGCCGGAGTCGACCACTCGCGTCCCCGAGATCACGTCCACGCCGTAGTCGAACAGAACCGGCGACAGGGGCGTGCTCGGACCGAGGACGACCACCAAGGTCTCGGGCCGGCATAGGCTTAGCAGGCGCTCCAGCGTGTGGTTGATGAAGGCGCTGCCGGTGATGGCAGCGATGTCCACCTGCGGCAGTATGACCTCGGCCTCCTCAGCGCCCACGTCCCCCGCCTGCGGGTGGAGCTCGATCACCCACAGTCGCCCGGCCGCCTCGCGGAGCGCCGGCACAAAGGGGAAGTGGCCAACCAAGGCCACCTTCTTGCCCCGGCCGCGCTCGCCCAGCAGCTCGCTCGCGTTGAGCTCCACACAGCGCGCCTCATCCACGTCGAGCAGCGAGTTGATCGCCGCCAGGCCGATGCCTGCCTCCAGCGTGCTGTCCGAGTGCGCCAGCCCCGTCAGCTCGAGGGCGCTTCTGTCGGCCAGGCTCCCCGCCTCCCGCACGAAGATGGCACCGTGCTCGTGGTGCCCGGGTGCCAGCGTCGAGGCCAAACCGCACCCTCGGCTCACCACGGCTGTCCAGAAGGGGCTGACCCGCGCCTCCCGCACCGGGGCGTCTTCCTTGAGGGTAGCGATCACATCAGCCAGGATCTTCACGCCGTCGCCTATAGGGTAAGCTCGGCGCCGCTGAGGGAGAGTTCCTTGTCTGTCACCGTCCTCAGTGGGGGCAGGGCGCTGACATCCATTCCGGGCTCGTACTTGAAGATGTGCGCGAGTTCCCTATTGAGCATGAAGATCAGGCGGGCAAGCGGGATCTCCATAGGGCAGGCATCCTGGCACTGGCCGCAGTTCACGCAGGAATCCATGACGTGTACAGTCCGGATCATGGGCCACATGACGTCGGGCGGGATCTCACCCCCCGGCACTGTGCCCCTGCCTGCTTCCAGATAGCAGTCCTTGCAGTAGCAGATGGGGCAGGCGTCCCTGCACCCAAAGCACTTGGTGCACTGGCTGAACTGGCCGGAAGGTCCGAACCAGTAATCGAACCGCTCCTCAAGACTCATCGCCTGGAACTCGCCGAAATCTCTCTCCTGCCACTGCCGCGCCAGTTCGGTGGCCGCCCTGTCCTGTGCTCTCCTCGATTCGAGGGCCTCGGCGCTCGGCTGCTCCACTTTGATGTGGCCGCCTTCGACCGCCCTGTCGATGAAGTCGGCTCCTCTCTCGGAACAGACCTCTATGAACGTGGCCTCCCTACCCTCTGCTCCCCACTTCCCGCAGGCTATATCCGCCATGGTCGGGATGTTGATGTCGCATCTGCGGCAGTTCTCCCTCCGCCCGAGCCCTTTGGCCTCCAGCTCTGCCAAATCCCTTTCTTTCTCGCTGCCGTCCCGCAGCCTTATCTTCAGCTTGTCGTCCTCGATGTCCTCACTGGCAACATCGAAGGGATCCACGCCGAATTCCTCTTCCATCATCCGCTGGGCTACCACCGGACGCATGGTGCCGGTGCAGTTCAGGCCGATGAGGAGTACATTCTCAAGGTTGATCTGGTTGCGCTTGACCAGCTCGATGATCGCCTTGGCGTCGCACGGCTTGCAGGCTACGGCTACCTTGAAGTCGGAGGCACCATCGAGGAACTCCTTGAGGCAGCGGGCGATGTTGGGGGAAGCGCAGTGCAATGCTCCTGCCGTCGCCGCTATCTCCTCAGGATCAGTGATCAGCACAGGGATGCCGTCATACCTGTTGCCATCTCTTGCCTTGACGGCAAGCACGGCATCGACCTGGTTGCTCTCCAGGGCAAACTTGAGGAGGGAGGTAACCGCACCCCCGCATTCGGCCCTGT
>CAZSHQ010000076.1:0-5012 GCA_964606995.1 uncultured Dehalococcoidia bacterium
CCCCCCCCCCCCCCCCCCCCCCCCCCCCCCCCCCCCCCCCCCCCCGCCGCCCCCCGGGCGTGTCGTAGGGGTCGTTCGCGAACGACCCCTACCCGATGGCCCATAGGATAAGGCAGGGCTGAAGCCCTGCAGCTACGACTACGTGTGCCATTCTCTTCGTAGCTGCAGACCTTCAGGTCTGGCCACGGGGAGATGATCTGATTCAACACGGTGTCGCGAGGGGTCAGCCGAGGCAAACGGCGCCTGAGCTAGGGAGGGAGCGCCGGTGGGGCCGGCTCCACCGCCGCTCATCTACATAATAAACCATCACGTTCGGGATGTCAATTAGCCGCACTTGGTGTAGCCGCAGGCGCGGCACACAAGGCAGCCCTCCTGGTAGATCAGCACGGCGCCGCAGTCGGGGCAGCCCAGGCCGGAGCTCTCCGGCGTGACCGGCAGGCCGTTGTCGTCTTTGAGCACCGGCTTGTGGCTACTGGGCACCGCCCCCGGCACGAACTTCAGCTCCAGCCAGCGGAAGATGTAGTCCAGCAGCGATGTCGCCTGCGGGATGTCGCGGTTGTTGGTACGGCCGTAGGGCTCGAACCGGGTCTTTTTCAGCTTGCGGGTGATGTCCTCCAGGGGCACACCGTACTGCATGGAGACCGACGTCAGCAGGGCTACGGCGTCCATCAGGCCGGACACCGTCGAGCCCTCCTTGGAGATATTCACGAATATCTCGCCGGGGCGGCCGTCCTCGTAGAGGCCGACGGTCAGATAGCCCTCCTGCTCGCCCACGGCGAACTTGTGGGTGATGGACTGGCGCTCGTCGGGGAGGCGCTCGCGGTAGGGGCCGGGGCGCCCCTCTGGGGGGGCGGCTCGCTCTCCATTCTCGGGCTCCTGCTCGGGGCCCTTCAGGTTGAGGGTGGTGTGGGCCAGGACCTGCATCTCGCGGCAGCCGTCGCGGTAGACGGTGATGCCCTTGCAGCCCTCGCGGTAGGCGAGCCAGTAGGCATCGGCCACGTCCTGCTGGGTGGCCTCGAAGGGGAAGTTGATGGTCTTGGACACGGCGTTGTTGGTGTGGTGCTGGAAGGCGGCCTGCATGCGCACGTGCCACTGGGGGACGATGTCGTGGGCGGTGACGAACACCCTCTTCACCCAATCGGGGACCTCTGGCCGGTCGGCCAGGCGGCCGCCGGCCGCCAGGTGCTCGATCAGCTCGTCGGAGTAGAAGCCCTCGTCTTTGGCCACCTGGGTGAAGTAGCGGTTGACCTCTACCAGGCGGGTGCCAGTGCTGGGGCGCTTGGGGTCGAGGTAGTGCGTTCGCTGGAAGGCGAGGGCGTACAAGGGCTCGATGCCCGACGAGCAGTCGGAGATGATGGACAGGGTGCCTGTGGGAGCCACGGTGGTGCGAGAGGCGTTACGGTAGGGGGAGCTGCCGCCGTCGTCGGACGAGCGGTGGTAGGTGCTGCCCTCCCAGGCGTTGAAGACGCCTCGCTCGACGCCCAGGGCGATGGAGGCCTGGTTGGCCTTCTCCTGGATGAACTCCATGAGCTTCTCGCCCAGCTTGAGGGCCTGCTCGGAGTCGTAGGGGATGCCTAGCTGGAGGAGGAGGTCGTGGAAGCCCATTACCCCCAGGCCGACCTTGCGGGTGAGCCTGGTGGCCTCCTCGATCTCGGGGATGGGGTAGCGGTTCACGTCGATGACGTTGTCCAGGAAGCGGATGCACAGGGGCACCGTCTTGGCCAGGCGCTCCCAGTCGACGTCCCTGCGGGCGCCGTCCTCCTTGACGAACTTGGAGAGGTTGATCGAGCCCAGGTTGCAGGACTCGTAGGGGAGAAGGGGCTGCTCGCCGCAGGGGTTGGTGGCCTCGATCATGCCCAGGTTGGGCGTTGGGTTGTCGCGGTTGATGCGGTCGATGAAGACGATGCCGGGGTCGCCGTTGATCCAGGCGTTCTCCACCATCATCTGGAAGGTGCGGCGGGCGCTGCGCTTGCCGACCACCTGGCCGCTGTGGGGGTTGATCAAGTCGTAGTCGCTGTCCTTTTCCACCGCCTCCATGAACTTCTCGGTCACCGCCACGGAGATGTTGAAGTTGGTGAGGGTGACCATGTCGGCCTTCATGGTGATGAACCGCTCGATGTCGGGGTGGGTGACGGAGAGGATGGCCATGTTGGCGCCGCGGCGTGTTCCCCCCTGCTTGATGGCCTCGGTGGCAGAGTCGAAGACCTTCATGAAGGAGACCGGCCCGGAAGCGACGCCCATGGTGCTCTGCACGCGGTCGCCCTCGGGGCGGAGGCGGCTGAAGGCGAAGCCGGTGCCGCCGCCGGACTTATGGATGAGGGCGGTGTGCCTGATGCTCTCGAAGATGCCGTCGATGGAGTCCACCACGGGCAGGACGAAGCAGGCGGAGAGCTGCTGGAGGTCGCGGCCGGCGTTCATCAGGGTGGGGGAGTTGGGGAGGAACTCGAGGGAGGCCATGATCTCATAGAAGCGCTCCTCCCAGAGGGCCACGTCCAGGGGGTCGCGCAGGGGCTTGTAGAGGAGCTCGGCCTGGGCGACGCTGTGGGCCACGCGGTCGAACATCTCCTCGGGCGACTCGATGGGCTTGCCGCTGTCGTCCTTGGCCAGGTAGCGTCGCTCGAGCACCAGGCGGGCGTTCTGGGAAAGGGCGACGGGCCTGCGCTGCTTCTTGTCGATTTGGCTGGGGCCGGATGTGATGGTCATGGCAAGTCTCCCTCTGCGATGGTCTCGGGCACGAGGGTCATGAGGCCTCCTTATCGGCGCTCCGACAGGTCAGGAAGCCCCTTCTTGTCGCAATACTCCTTTAGCTCCTGCTTGGCCCGCTGCAGGCGGCTCCACACCTCGGCGGATTCGGTCGTAGAAACGACAGGGGCGTCTGATCGATAGTCCTGTCCAGGCGCGCGAAACTCTACCGTGCCTGCAAGCCGGCTAAAGTCTCTCTCTGCCTGGCACTCTTCCACCCATAGGCGCCGGAATTCCGGATCCTGGTCGTACAGCCGCTCAGCCTCCAGGTCGTCAGGGCGGAATTGCTCAGGGTCAAATTCTCTGGCCATTGGCCTCAGCTCCTTCCCTCAGCATTGTAGTTCCTTCTTTACTGGAGCTGCTGCTTGTCGATTTGGCTGCGGTCGGATGTTGTGGTCATGACGGCTCCTTTCGAGAGGCTTAGGGCCAGCCTGTAGGGCGTCCCAGGGTCCACCACGTATTCATGACGAAATAGAAGGTTGCTCCTACCCCTCCGTATAGAGGGACTACAAGCACCAAGAGCAAAAGCCGGTCCTTAAGTGTCATGCTGGAGTAGCTCCAATTCTATTAATTCGCCTCTGAAGGTCACGACCGCTTCTTCCCAGGGGATTTCGCTCTTGGCCCATGCTACGAATGGCTTGTAGAGCCAATGCGCCACCTTCAAGAAGCGCTGCCAGGTCATTCCGCATCTTCTAAGCGGCACCTTCCACCTCGCACCTGTCCACAGGACTGAAAGCCAACTCGATTGCCTGATAAGGCCCTCTCCCAAGTCGAGGTCAGTGGCAAGTTGACGTTGAAAGATCGCCTTAAACGCTCGTGGCTCGTCTGGTATGGCAAGTTCAGCCGGGTCAACACTATTCATACCTGGCTCCCTTTTCTCGCCCTTCGCGGCTTTCGCGCTCGCCCGCGGCGTCGGCGGGCGGAAAGCCCCTCCAGGGCCTCGGCGGGCAGCAGCGGTAGCTGGCCCGCTCCGGCTTCCGCCTGGGCACGGTTTTGCTCCAGGGCGGCCAGCTCCCCCTTCAGGTCGTCCATGTCGCGGAAGGCGCGATAGACGCTGGCGAAGCGAATGTAGGCCACTTCGTCCAGTTCGCGCAGGCTGTCGATGACCAGCTCGCCGACGAAGCTGGTGGGCACCTCGGCCTTGCCCTGGGCGTGCACCTGCGTCTCCACGTCGTCGACCAGGGCCTCGACGGACCCGTGCGGTACGGGGCGCTTCTCGCAGGCCTTGCGCACGCCGAGCAGGAGCTTCTCCCGGGAGAACTCCTCGCGGCGGCCGTCCTTCTTCACCACCACCAGGCCGCCCAGCTCCACGCGCTCGGCGGTGGTGAAGCGCTGGCCGCAGGAGAGGCACTCGCGGCGGCGGCGGATGCCGCCCTCCATAGCGCGCGAGTCGGTCACCTTGGAGTCGTCGAAGCCGCAGTAAGGGCACTTCATTTCTCTACCATCCGTTAGGGGCAGCAAAGAGTAGAATACCACAATATGTTGGGGATGTCAAGGGTCTAGACTCAACATATTGTGGCTAAAAGTGTGGAGCCTGTTGAAAAAGCGCCCTTGTTTGCCCTTCGACACGCTCAGGGCGAGCGGTTTGAGGTGCCTGCGCATCTCCGCTCGTGGTGAGCCTGTCGAACCATGAACGGAGCAGGGGTTTTTCAACAGCCTCACGTGGCAGATAAAAAGAGGCAGCGGGCTTGTTTAGCCCCGGCCAAGCCCGCTGCCCAGGAGGAGGTGGTGGCAGAAGCCCTCGAGATATTCAGCCTCCGTCGCCCGGTGAGCCGTTGCCTTTTAGCGAGTGACTACCGGGCGCCGCAAAAAACTTGGTAGTTCTGTATCGACTATGCCTTGCTCCAGAGATTCGCCTCTGAGCTGTCGCAACTTCTCCTCTCGCGTAGGCTCCTCGTAGAGCTCTGGCGTGGCGAAGCCCACGGCGATGAGGGTGATCTGAACCTCATCGCCCATGTCGGGGTCGGTGGCAGTGCCGAAGATGATCTCGGCGTCAGGGTCCACTACCTCGGCGATGACCTGGGCGGCCATGTTCAGCTCGTGCAGGCCGAGGTTGGTGGAGGCGGTGAAGTTGAAGAGCACGCCGCGAGCTCCGTGGATGCTGACGTCCAGCAAGGGGCTGGTGATGGCTGCCTTGGCGGCCTCCGGCGCTCGGTTCTCGCCAGCGGCGCGGCCGATGGCCATCAGGGCGGGGCCGGCCTCGTTCATGATCCGGCGCACGTCGGCGAAGTCCAGGTTGATGTCCCCGGGTGTGGTGATCAGCTCGGAGA
>CAZSHQ010000077.1:0-4990 GCA_964606995.1 uncultured Dehalococcoidia bacterium
GTTCCGTCCTTTCAGTCGCTATGTTAGCGCCTTGCCATCGGGGCCAGAAAACTCGCCCCCCATTATAGTCCATGCCAGGTGCAGAGGCCTCAGTCGAACTCGGGGACGGCCGTTTTTTTGAGGACCTGGTTCTCTAGGGAGAGCTTGGCCACCAACTGCTTGAGACATTCGTTGTACAAGCTCCCGCCCGGGGACTCGTCTTTGGGGTTCTTTACCTATGGTCTGGTTGTCTACAGGTAGGCCTGCAGGCGCTCGACGAGTGCTTTCGCCTGCTCTTGAGGCGTGCCCGCCAGGAACTCGCGCTTTCTCTCGGTGGCCTCGGCCTGGGCCAGGCCGTCCACGATGGTCGGCGAGCCTGGCAGCCCTATCATCTCCGGGTCAACGTCTATGTCTTCGGCGGCCCAGATGGTGACTGGGCCCTCGGCCTCCGCCCAGGCCTTGCGCTCCATGTCCATGAAGCGCGGCTCGTTGGCTCCTACCTTCACCGAGGCGGTGCACGGCAGGGGCACTTGGATAACCTCGTATCCGCCGGCCAGCTCTCGCTTGGCCTTCACCATCCCCGAGTCTGGCAGTACTTCCAGGTCTTCGGCATAGGTGATCTGGGAGGTGTTCAGCCACTCAGCGATGCCGGGCGGTACCTGGGCGGTGGCGCCGTCCGAGGACTCCTCGCCGCAGAGGATGAGGTCGTAGTCGCCGATCTTGCGAATGCCTTGGGCCAAGGCGTAGGAGGTGGCCAGGGTGTCCGCGCCGGCGAAGGTCCTATCGCTCAACAGGTAAGCCTCGTCGGCTCCCATAGCCAGGGCCAGGCGCAGATAGGGGTCGAACATTGGTGGCCCCATGGCCACGACGGTAACCTTGCCGCCGTGCTGCTCTTTCAGGGTAAGGGCGATCTCGAGGACGTTCATGTCGGGAGGATTGATCTCCGAGCGAACGCCATCGCGCTCGATAGTCCAAGTTTCGGGGTTTACCTTCACCTCTTCCGGCTTAGGGACCACCTTCACACAAGCGATAATGTGCAGCGGTCGCATCGCTCTTACCTCCCACCGTTGCCGCCGCGGGCTCTCTTGACAGCCTCGATGAGGGGCGGCAGCACGTTGAACATGTCATCGACGATGCAGTAGTCAGCCTGCTCGAAGATCGGGGCCTCTGCATCGATGTTAATGGCTACAATGGTCTCGGCCTTCTCGACGCCCACCGTGAACTGGAAGGCGCCGCTGATGCCGCAGACGATGGCCAGCTTGGGACGGGTGACGTAGCCAGTCTGGCCTATCATGCAGTCACGCGACACCCAGCCCTCGTCCACGGGCACCCGCGACCACCCCACCTCGCCGTCCAGGAGGCTGGCCAGTTCATTGACGAGGGTGAAGTCGCCCTGGCAGCCCCTGCCAGCGGCCACCAGCACCTCGGCCTTGGTGATGTCCACGCCCTGGCCGACAGCGTGCTCCACCACCTGAACCTTGATGTCCTTTTCGGCCAGTTTCACCGGCACGCTGACCACCTTGGCCTGGCGAGCGGTGTCGGGCTCCGGCACCGCGAACACCCCCGGCCGCACGGTGGCCATCTGTGGCCGGTTGTCTGGGCACTTGATGTAGGCAAGAATGCCGCCACCGAAGCCGGTTACCTCGCCGATCAGCAGGCCAGTTTCCTCTTCCAGCTTCAGGTCCGTGCAGTCGGCGGTGAGGCCGGTGCGCAGCCGCACAGCTATGCGACCGGCCAGGTCGCGACCGTTGGGGGTTGCTCCCAGGAGGAGGATGTCTGGCTTCCCTTCGAGGATAAGCTCCGTGAACACCTTTGTGTAGCCATCGGTGGTGTACTGACGCAGGAGGGGATCATCCGCCACTCGTACCTCGTCGGCGCCGGCAGCGATGGCCTCCTGGGCCAGGCCGCTCAGCTGGTCGCCCAGGAGAACGCCCACAACGGGGATGCCCCGGCCGTTGGCCAGCTCGCGGGCTTTGCCCATCAGCTCCAGGGATACACCCTCCAGCCGGCCCTCATCCTGCTCTAAGTACACCCAGATGGCGTTGGCTTCCTTGGCACCGTACAGTGACTTGGTCATCGCTTACGACCTCCCGGAGGTGGCGTCGCTGGCCACCGCTTCACTTTGCAGAGCCAGGTGGGCTACCTCGGCGAGGTCCATCACCCGCAGCTTCGACTTGCCAACCACGCTCAGGCTGTCCTCCAGGCAGGATAGGCAGTGAGGACAGCAGGTGACTACTACCTCTGCCCCCGTCTCTGCGGCCTCTGCGATCCTCAGGTCAGAGAAGCGCTCCCCGGCTGCTGTCTCCATCCACATCCGGCCGCCACCACCTCCGCAGCAGAGCGTATCCTCGCGACTACGCTCCATCTCCAGCAGCTCCAGGCCGGGAATGCTCTGAAGGACTTGGCGAGGCTCGTCGCATATGCCGTTGCGGCGACTCAGGTAGCAAGGGTCGTGGTAGGTTACCTTCAACGGAAGCTCGTTCTCGAACTTCAGGCGCTCGCCCTCGATCAGTTCCAGAAGATACTGGCTGTAGTGCAGAGGGCGGAAGTCGCCGCTGAGGTTGGGGTAGCGGTTGGCGAACATGTCGTAGGAGTGGGGGGAGACGGTGACTACCGTCTTCACCCCTGCCTCCTGGAAGAGGCGGGCGTTGGCGTCGATGATCTCCGCCGCATACTCGCCCTGGCCCACGCTCCTCACGGCGTCGCCGCAACTGGGCTCGCGCTCTCCCAGGGTGCCGAAAGTCACCCCCGCCGCTTCGAGCAGCGACACCAGGGAGCGTGCCACCTTCTGGATACGCCTGTCGTAGGCGGCGTCGTCGCCCACGTAGAGGAGGATCTCGTCCTCGGGCGAGAACTCCTTGACGGCCATCCCCTTCGTCCACAGGGGGCGCTCCGACGGCGGGCGGCCCCAGGCATTGCCGTCGAAGTAGATGTCCCACAGCAGGGTAGGAAGACCTTCGGGGACCTCACGCTCCTTCCAGGCCAGTTGGCGCAAGCCGAGAATGGCCTTCGTGATGTCTACCTCATGGGGGCAGCGACTCTCGCACCACTGGCAGGTGGTGCACAGCCACAGATTGTCGCTCCAGCCGGGCAACCCTAGCTGGGCCTGGCGAACGATGCTCCGAATGCTGATGGTTTCGTCTTTCACCAGCCCCCAGGGGCAGATAGCCGTGCACACCCCGCACTGGAAGCAAGGCGCTGCCGCTCCTCCCGTGGCCTTATCGACCCGTTCCCAGGTCTCGTCTTCTAGGAGTACGCTATCAACTTGCTGGCTCACCACTGGCCACTCCTTCGGCTAGTTTCTTGGCATAGTTCTGGACAACCTCGTGCATCTCTCGCATCTTGGCGGCCCACTCCTTGCCTTCGGACGCCGAGTTCCAGTGAAGCTGTAGCCGCTCAGGCTCGATACCCTGGCGGGTGAACTTGCGATGCCAGAACTGGAACCGTTTGAATGTTTGCTGGTTGGCATAGTTGTAGTGACAGTCGGATCCCTTTTCGGTCAGGCGACAGCCCGTGACCAGCACCGCCCCCGCTCCCTTCTCGAAGGCGCGGGCGATGAACTCCTCCTCCAGCCGCGCTGAGCACATCAGCTTGATGATCCGAGAGGAGGGTGGGTACTGGATCTTCTCGATGCCCGCCTGGTCAGCGCCGGGGTAGGAGCACCAGTTGCAGGTGAAGACCACCACCTTCTCCTCAGGCTTCTCGGCCAGGGCGGCGTCGATCTGGGCCAGGACCTGCTCCTTGGTGAAGTAGGGCATGATGACGGCATCGTAGTTGCAGACGGCGGCGCAGTTGCCGCACCCCGTGCAGGCCGCCTCGTGGAAGACGATTTGGCCTTCCTTTACCTTGCCGATGAGTTCGATGGCGCCGAAGGGGCAGGCGGGAACACAGATGCCGCACTTTATGCACTTATCCTCCACTAGGTGGGCGGTAATGGGTTCCTTCTCAATGGTGTCGCGAGACAAGATCAGTCCTGCCTTGGATGCCGCCGCCAGAGCCTGGGCAATGCTCTCCCGCACATCCTTGGGGTACTGAACCGTCCCTGCCAGGTAGATGCCGGGCGAGGGCGCCTCGGCGGGGCCCAGCTTGGGATGGCGCTCTAGGAGGAAGCCGTCCTCGCTGCGGGACACCCTGAGCTGCTCGGCGACGTTTTCCTCCTGGGGCTGAAGCCCCACGACCAGCACTAGCAAGTCGGTAGGAATGCTCAGGTCCACGCCCGTGAGTTTATCATTCAGGGCCACGGCGCCGTTGGGGTAGGTGATGACTTTGTCTGGCGTGCTGTCGGGGTCGTAGCGGAAGAACTGGACGCCCTCTCTTAAGGCCTGCTCATACATCTCCTCGGACTCGCGGCTAAAGGTACGGATATCGCGGTAGAGGACGCGCACCTTCTTGCCAGCTCGGCGTAGCTTCAGCGCCTGGCCAATCATCGATGTGCAGCCGTAGCGGCAGCAGCCAATGCTATCGGTGCGAGAGCCCACGCAACCGATGAAGGTGACATGCTCACCAGGCACGTCAGGCATCATCCCCGCCAGCTCCAGGTTGGTGACAACACGGGGGTCCTGGCCGTAGTTGAATTCGGTTGGCTGGTAGGGTCGGGCGCCCATGGCCAGGACTATAGCGCCTGCCTGTAGCTCCTGGCCATCGGTCAGGCGAGCGGTGAATTGGCCCACGACGCCACCAATGTGCTCGATCTCCGTGCCCAGGTGCAGGTGAACGCCGGTCTCCTCTACTTCCTTCTTTTTCTTCTCTATCAGGTCACGCGCATTCGGGCCGGCGGGGGAGAGCCGCCCCAGCCGCCGCAGCATGCCACCCAGCTCCGGCTCCTTCTCAACCAGGTGGGTCTCGTACCCCTGCTGGGCCAGGTTGGCAGCGGCGGTCATGCCAGCGACGCCACCGCCGATCACCAGTGCCTTCTGAACCACCGGCGCGCGGCCAACCTCCAGTGGCTGGAGCAGGCGGGCCTTGTCCACCCCCATCTTGATCATCTCGCGGCCCTTGAAGTTCGCTTCCT
>CAZSHQ010000078.1:0-4985 GCA_964606995.1 uncultured Dehalococcoidia bacterium
GGACGCCAACATTCTCATCTTCGAACGGATGAAGGAGGAGCTGAGGGCAGGCCGTGGCTTGACCATGGCCATCGAGACTGGCTTCGCCCGCGCCTGGCCCGCCATCCGCGATAGCAACGTATCGACATTCATCACCTGCGGCATCCTGTGGTGGTTCGGCGACCAGTTCGGTGCGAACCTGGTGAAGGGCTTCGCTCTCACCCTGGGCATCGGTGTGGCGGTGAGTATGTTCTCGGCCATAATCGTCACTCGCACCTTTTTGCGATTGCTGGTGGGGACGCCGCTGGCGAGGCCTCTGGGGTGGTTCGGTGCGGAGGCGAGGGCTGGGGTGCCTGCTGCTCCTACGCCGACTTCGTCCAATCCCTCGCCTACCAGGAGGCTGGGCTTCCTGGACTTCGTGCATCGCCGCGGCTGGTACTTCCTGCTGTCGGTGGTGATTCTGATCCCAGGCATCATCTCTCTGCTCACCCCGCCTGCTCTGAGGC
Source organism: uncultured Dehalococcoidia bacterium (assembly GCA_964606995.1). Taxonomy (GTDB): domain Bacteria; phylum Chloroflexota; class Dehalococcoidia; order SM23-28-2; family SM23-28-2; genus SM23-28-2. The sequence goes on from CAZSHQ010000078.1 coordinate 486, forward strand.
CGGGCGTTGAGTTTGCCGCTGGCACCAGCATGACCATTCGCTTCGACGAGTCGGTGGCGGCGGAGGACCTGCGGTCGGCAATGGCCGACATTGGCCATGCCGAGGCGCGCGTGCAGCGCACCAGCGAGGGCGATTTCATCATCCGCATGGGTGAACTGGAGGCAATGGCGGACGTCCCGCCGGTGGGCCCGGCCATGCCCTCTGGGCGGCAAGCCATCGAGGATGCCCTGGGGGATCGCTTTGGCTTGTTCACGGTGCGCGACTTCGCCTCCGTGTCGGAGATCGTTTCGCGGGAGATCGCCCGCGACGCGACCATAGCGGTGGTGGTGGCAGCAGGGGGCATTTTGCTGTACGTAATCTGGGCTTTCCGCCATCTACCCAAGCCCTGGCGCTACGGCGTTTGCGCCATTGTTGCCGTGCTCCATGATACGTTGGTGGTAGTGGGGGCGTTCTCCATCTTTGGCAAGGTGTTCGGGATGGAGATCAACACGATGTTCATTACGGGGCTGCTGACGATCATCGGCTTCAGTGTGCATGACACCATCGTTGTGTTCGATCGTATCCGCGAGAACGTGACGCGTAACCCGGGGGTGGAGTTCGCCGAGATCGTCAACGTCAGCCTCACCGAGACGCTGGCCCGTTCGCTCAACACGTCACTGACCCTGATAGTGACCATCGCCGCCCTGCTCCTGCTAGGCGGTGTGACGATTCAGAGCTTCCTGCTGGTGCTGCTCATCGGCGTGGTGACCGGAACGTACAGCTCCATCTTCGTGGCCAGCCAGCTCTTGGTGAGCTGGGAGGAAGGGGACGTGCTGCGCATCTTCCAGCGGCTCTTCCCGAGGCTGGCCCCGGCGCCCGGCAGCTAGGGCCGTCTGCTGGCTGTTGATGGGAGGCGGTTATGCCTGTCGAGTTCATCGGCAAGCCGATCGAGGTGAAGCTAAGCGAGGACGCTGAGCCCGTCCCGGTGGCCTTCCGTCTTGGCGGCAAGGAGTACAAGGTCGCCGACGTCCTCCAGCGCTGGGAGGAGCATGCCTCCGGCCAGGCGATCCCCGGGCATGGCGACTGGCGCTCCCGCCCTCAGCGCGTCTACTATCGGCTGCGCACCAGCGAGGGCGAGGTGTACGAGGTCTACGTGGACTGGCTGCCCACGCGGCGGCACGGCAAACGCCGGCAGGAGAAGAGCAAGTGGTACGTCTACCGCAAGCTGTAGCTCCTTCCGTTGCGAACCCTCGCGCCTGCGAGTAGGATGGGGGCCGTCTGAACAATCTGCCTGATATGGGAGGAGCGCCGATGAAGTGGCTTGTTATCCTTTTGTTTCCCTTGGCAGTCTTAGCGCTGACTGTTGCCTGCGACGAGGGCGAGGAAGCGCCTGCACCAGCGGCCAGCCCGACGGCAACTGCACAGGCAACGCCTAGCCCGCAGGCAACTCCCACGTCCGAAGCCTCGCCTACCACCTGGCAGGAGATCGGCCCTGAGTCGGTTTGGGACCCGGCGCAAGACGAAACCAGACTTGGGCGCCTGCACGAATGCGGACCTGTAGACACGCTGACCGAGTGCGTGAGGGGAATTATGCAAGAGCTGGGGGCTTCCCCCCAAGCGATCGAGTTCTGGAGGCTCACTGGGTGGTTCCTAGGCGACTTTCAGGAGATGGGTACGGTAGACCTGGCGACCATCATCGATCCCTGGCGTGCGAACGAGAACGTCCAGCTAGCTTTGCTTAACGGCACCCCTGCGGTCGTATACCCAGAAGAAGAAGGGGTACCCGTGGCCATTGAGCAAGACTCAAATTACGACGCGCTAGTCGCGGCATTTCCTGATCTGGACTTCTGGCCAAGCGGTGGTGTCTTTGAAGCGCTCAGTGCACCCGATCATGAAGGGCAACGCTTTGTCCTGCAATTCCGCCTGATTGACGGCTGTCGTGCGTGCAGTACAGGCTATTTCGCCCGAGTCGCTCTCGATTTCGCTGCCGACGGGACTTACATGGGCGCCCCGCGGCTGCTTGGCGTGTGTAGGGGCCAAGGACCAGACGTGAAGCCAGTGGATGCGTCGATAGATGCTTGTCCTCTCCCCTGACCAGAGTGGGCCAGCCTGAAAGGGCTACTTTGGTCTCGGCCTGCTGCCGCCCGTCCCCTTGCCAGCCCTCGCGCCTGCGGGTAGGATGGGGTGACAGTTCCTGGCAGGATAGTCGTTCGGAGGGTGCCAAGTGAAGTACGTCAATGGCCAGAATGTCCGTCTGCATGGGCCGATCACACTCCAAGGCCCGCTGGGGCAGGCTTCCCTGGGCGCTGAAGAGTCCGTCGCGGGCAGGATTGTTATGGCCTATCTCAATTGTACCTACGATGTCCAGACGCTGGAGCCGCTGGCGGGCATCAATTACTTCCCCGCTGTGAAGGAAACGCAGATAAGCGCCGCGTAGCAGTCAGCGGCGGCCACCTTTGTCCACGTGTTAGCGCTTGTCGCGCACGGGGGGCCTCAAGCAGCCCGAACGCCGCCGGTGGTACGTCTACGGGCGGGTGTAACGCGCCTGAGCTTGGAACCGGCCCTTTTCGAAGTCGATAAGCTCCAGGGCAGCTTTCTGCAAACGCTCCAGCGAGGCCAACGTCACCGAGTCGTCCCTGCACTCGTGAACGATCTCAAGCCTGATCTCGTAGCTATCCAGCAATGCTTGGGTCAGTTCTGACGCGCGCTCGGAGGACAGGAACATACGGTTGACGTACTGCCTAATGCGTTGGCGCTGCTCCCCTCTGGTCCCGTGGTTTATCAGGACGAGAGCTGCCAGCCAGAAGTGCATGAACTGAGCGGTGCGGTCATCGGCCGATGCCCAAGCGAGGCCATACCACCGCAGGCTGGAGGCCAGGTGCCTTGGTAGATCGCTGAGGCGGAAGGGCGCCAGTTCCAAACCGCTCCGATGGAGTTTCTCTGGCGTGAGGCCTGGGACACCTACCTCCTGCCCTGAGGCCATGAACGACGGTCGGCCTTTCTTGCTGATGCCGATTGCGCCCTCCCAGAGCGGCTGGCTGGCGACAATGAGATTGTACTCCGTTTGGAGAAGTCCGACGAGTGACCGGGCCAGCCTGGCCCCGTAGTCGCGCGCGCGGTTTAGGTCTTCTTTCGCAGTTGCGATTCGCAATAGCGCTACGGGGTGCTTAAACGACGTCAGCCGCGGCCTGGATGCGCCCAGAGGCCCTCGCACGATCGGGACTCTGATAGTTCGCGGTGGGAAGAACCGCAGGCTCCAATCCTGCCCAGGGATATGCACCTCTTCCAGAGGCTCCCACCCAGGGTCGAGCACCCGCAGGACGATTCCCCACTGGAGCTCTTTGTCCCTCTTGAAGCGCTTCAGGCGGTTGATTGAGTTGAGGTCGGCGTCCCAGAGCGGATGGCCGAGCCTGCTCAGGATACGCGGTTCAGTTCTTTCGAACCGGCCCCGCTTGTACCGCCACGTGTCGGGATACTTCTTGCCCATGTCGGAGCCGCCTCCTCGCTACTCGCTGTATATCTCCTCGAGGCGCTCGCGGAAGGGCCGCTCGGCGAAGCGGCCGTAGGACTCCTCCGAGCCGTACTCCTCGGTGCGCACCACCACCGGCATGGGCACGGCGTGGCCGAAGATGAGGGCCTGCTGCCGCGACTCCAGGCGGGCCAGCACCGACTTTAGCTCCCGCTTTTCGGCTACGCCCTCCAGCACTCTGTCCACATCGCTCTCGTTGTCCAGGAGGCAGGTGATCTTGGTGCCGATCTGGGACATGACCTCGGTGTCGATGCCGCTGGGGCGCTGGTCGACGACCAGCAGGGTGACGTTGTACTTGCGCATCTCGCGGGCGATCTGGCCGAAGATCGTCTGGCTGGCCACCTGGGGGTTGAGGAACTTGTGGGCCTCCTCGATGGTGATCACCAGGTGGATGGGCTCCTGGGCGCGGTCGCCCATGGCGGCCTCCTTCTGCTGGCGATAGCGCTCGTGAATGCGGCGGGTGAGGAGGTTGGCGACCAGCACGTAGGCGGTGATGTTATCGCCGTGGCGGCCGAACTCCAGCACCACGTTCTTGCCGCTCTGGAGGTAGTTGAGAATGGTCTGCACCGAGTTCTGCTCGGTGTGGGGGCGCATGAAGCCGAGACGTTCGAGGCGGCGCAGGCCCCGGCGGAGGCTGCGAAAGCTCGAGTCGTGGATAGACTCCCGTTGCAGGAACTCGCGCTCCTCCTCGTCGGAGGGGTCCAGGTCGAGCGTCTTTTCGATCCACTGGCGGCCGAAGCGGCGCTCTAGAGGGAAGGCCGCCTGCACGGCCAGCGGCGTTAGGTTCAGGCTTTCCTGGAGGATCTCGATGTCCTCCGGCTCCACTTCGTCGAAGCCGATCTCCACCACGGCGTCGGTGGCAACCTGGCGGCGGCGGGAGCTCTCCAGGTCGAGGGTGAAGACGGCCACGCTGGCGGAGAAGAGCTGCTTCAGGGCCTTGACTTCGCCCGAGCCGCCCTCGCGGGTGCCCTTCCAGCCGTACTCGTTGTGCA
>CAZSHQ010000079.1:0-4947 GCA_964606995.1 uncultured Dehalococcoidia bacterium
GCGGCGTCAGATGCCTCTGCCCGGACGATATCGCTTCAGGCTCAGGATGGGGTGGCGCCTTCAGTCGACATTGACACCAGAGAAGAGGCTAAGCTAGAATGAGGGAGCCTCGGTACGGAGATGGGAGGTGGGAGCATGATCGAGATGGTCATTGAGAGCATCCGGGTGAGCCTCATGAACTATCAGCGTGTGGTCATCCTCAAGGAGAAGGAGTCTGATCGCTACCTGCCCATCTGGATAGGCCCGGCCGAGGCTGACGCTATCGCTGTCCGTCTGCAGGAGGTGGCCGTATCGCGGCCTCTCACCCACGACCTCCTCCGCTCGATCATCGATACCCTGGGTGGCAGCATTCAGTATATTGTGGTCAACGACCTAGCCAATGATACTTTCTATGCCCGCATCATCATGGAGGTGGACGGGCGGACCATGGAGATCGATTCGCGGCCTAGCGATGCCATTGCTCTGGCCGTGCGGGTGCAGGTGCCGATCTTCGCTGAGGAAACGGTGCTGGATAAGGCAGGCGTTCGCCTGGATCAGGAGAGCGTCGGAGAGAAGGCGGGAGAGACGGAGGGCCATGCTGAGGTGAAGCCAGAGGAGTTGGAGAAGCTCTCCCCCTTTCGCGACTTCATCGACAGCCTGGATATGGACGACTTTGATAAGCGTACCTCCTGAGGGGCAGTGCTCTCGAGAGTTCACAGAGGCCCCAAGCAACCGATGGCTTGGGGCTTCTTGGCGGTATGGGTTAGGCAAGGGTGTAATAGCGGCGACAATAGGTGACATCCACAATACAGCGGCCGAAGCCCGCTTCCCCGTTGCTGGCGGCCAGGCTCTCGCCGGCGATGGCGCTAAGGAGCCAAGATGGGCAGGCTGCCACCAGCCGTCAGACTATTGGGGATTGGCTGGTATTTCGCTTTTTGCATAATTGTTGGCATCGTCGGCGGCGTGCTGCTTGACCGACAGGTGGAGAAAGACCATATTTTCGCCCTCTTAGGCCTTTTCCTGGGCCTTGTCTTGGCTTTCGTCGGGGGCTATGTCATGCTGCTTGAGGAGCTGGGTTTGCGTCGGCCACGGCAAGGGGACGACCAATGAGGGGCAATAGGCTCCGACTGGCCATCGTTGGCCTGCTCGTTCTGGTTTTGGCGGGCTTCGTCTTCCTGCGCGGTCCTACTCCCCATATCGAGATCAAGCCCGAGGTCCTCTATTCGATCTGGAAGGTCAACATCACCAACACCATGGTCACCTCCTGGCTGGTGGTGGCCCTAATGATTGCCCTGGTGTATTTGGCCAGCCGACGCTGGGAGCTTGTTCCACGCGGCGTCCAGAACCTGCTGGAGGCCATTATCGAGGGCTTCTTCAATCTGGTGGTGAGCATTGCCGGCGAAAAGAACGGTCGTCGCTTCTTCCCGGTGGTGGCCACCATATTCTTCTTCGTCCTGTTCGCCAACTGGTTCTCCCTCTTTCCCATCTTCAACGTCATCGGCCTGGGCCAGGAGGAGGAACACGGCTTCGTGATGGAGAAGACCGACCTTGGGCCGCTGCCCACTACCTATGTCGGCCTGTCCAGCCTGGACCAACTGAAGGGGCGAACAATAGACGAGGACGACCCCGAGGCGGCTCAGAAGGTGGAACAGGAAAAGGACAAAGGAAACTTCGTGGGCGAGATCCGTCCCTTCCTGCGCGGGATCAACACCGACCTTAACACGCCCCTGGCCCTGGCCATCATGTCGGCCATCTTCGTGGAGTTTTGGGGCATAAGTACACTGGGCTTTTTCGCCTACGGCCGCAAGTTCTTCAACTTCGGGGGCTTGCTGCGGGGCATACGAAGACTCTCCCTTGGCCAGGTATTTCAAGGCGTCGTGGATGCTTTCGTGGGGTTTCTGGAGCTTGTCTCGGAGATGGTGCGCCTAATCAGCTTCACCTTCCGACTTTTCGGCAACATGTTCGCTGGCGAAGTGGTGATCCTGATGTTCACCTTCCTCATTCCTCTAGTTTTCACCCTGCCCTTCTACGGCCTTGAGCTCTTCGTGGGCCTCATTCAGGCGTTCATCTTTGCCGCGCTGACGTTGGTGTTCGGCATGATCGCGGTGACTCACGGCGGATCTCCTGATGCTGAGGAGGCGGAGGCCGAGGTTCACCAGGCGGAGACGGCAGAGGGCCGATCGGCAAACCCTGAACAATAGCAGTAAAAGGAGGTAAATAGATGGAGCTGCTGCTAGCGATTATTCCACCTGTGGAAGCCGCTGCTCAGTACGTGGCGCAGGGCACGAATTTCAACGTAACCGACGACGGCATGAAATACTTGGCGGCTGGTTTGGCCATGGCCTTTGGGGCCATCGGGCCAGCCTTGGCCATCGGCAACCTGGTGGGCCGGGCCATGGACGCCCTGGGCCGCAACCCAGAGGCGTTGCCGGCCATTCAGGTGAACATGATCCTCGGCCTGGCCTTCGCCGAGGCCATTGGCATCTATGCGCTGGTGGTGGCCGTCATGATCGGCTTCGTCTTCTAGGCCAGCGTGGAAACTAGATGGAGCGTGAGGCGATGGAGCCAGTCTTCCTTGCGGGGTTCGTTGATGGGCTGAAGACCCTGGGGATTAACCTTCCCAGCCTGTTGGCCCAGCTTATCAACTTTGCTCTCCTTCTGATTTTGCTTAGCATCTTTGCCTACAGGCCCGTGATCCGCCTGCTGGACGAGCGGCGGCGGCGTATCCAGGAGGGCCTGGAGGCAGCCGAGCAGGCCAAACGGCAGGCAGCCCAGGCCGAGCAGGACGTGCAGGCTCAGTTGGAGCGAGCACGTCAGGAGGGACAGGCTGTCATCGGCCAGGCCCAGCAGATAGCGGCTCGCATTCAGGAGGAGGCTCGCCAGGAGGCTCGCCAGGACGCCGAGGCGCTGCTAGACCGCGCCCGCAGCGAGATCCAGCTCGAGCGCGACAGTGCCATCGCTGAGCTGAGGCGGGAGTTCGGTGGCCTTACCATCGAGGCCGCCGAGAAGGTCATCGGCCAGGCGCTCGACCGTCAGGCCCACCGGCGCCTTATCGAGGAGGTGCTGGCCGAGTCGACCCTGGGCGGTGACGGCGACCAGCAGGCTTCCCGGTCAGAACCCAACCCATGATTCGCGATACCGCAGCCAAGCGATACGCCCAGGCGGCCTTCGAGATCGCCCGCGGGCGCAATAGTCTGGAGGAGTGGGCCGCCGACCTGGCCCTGGTGGCCCTGGTCATGGGCGACCCTCAGGCTGCGGCCATCCTCAGCAGCACCAAGGTGGCGCTGGCCGACAGGTATCGCCTGTTGGGGGCGATTCTGGAGGGGGTCGACCCGCTGGTCATGAACCTGGCCAAGTTGCTGGTGGCCAAAGGGCGGGTGGGCATCGCCCCCCAGGTTGCCGAGGCGTATCGCGACTTGGTGGACGAGCACAGCGGCGTCGCCCACGCCAGGGTGGTCACGGCGGTGCCCCTGGCCGATGCCGAGCGGCGGGCGGTGGAGGAGAGGCTGAGCCAGATAACGGGCAAGAAGGTGATCACTCATCTTGAGGTGGAGCCAGCCATCGTTGGCGGGCTGGTGGCTCGCGTGGGCGATCGCCTCATAGACGGCAGCACCCGCAGCAAGCTGTTGGCCCTGAAGAGGACCCTGGAGGGTCAGGAGCGCTAGACTTGAAATCATGTAGCTGCAGACTTTCAGGTCTGCATTAGCAGGGCTAAAGCCCTGAAGCTACGAAGCGCGAACTGGAAGGTGGTGACAGCGGCAATGGCCGTACGACCGGAAGAGATAGCCTCCATCATTCGACAGCAGATCGAGCAGTTTGGCACCCAGGTCACGGCAGTGGATATGGGCACGGTGGTGGAGGCCGGTGATGGCATCGCCCGCGTCCACGGCCTCCAGGGCTGCATGTACAACGAGATCCTTCAGTTCCCCAACGACATCATGGGCCTGTCCCTGAACCTGGAAGAGGACACGGTCGGCGCTATCATCCTGGGCGATTACAGCGAGATCAGAGAGGGGGACGAGGTACGGTCTACCGGACGCATCGTCGAGGTGCCGGTAGGCGATGCCCTCATCGGACGGGTGGTGGACCCTCTGGGTACCGCTCTGGATGGCAAGGGGCCGATTCCCCGCGATAAGACCAGAGCGGTAGAGCGCGTCGCTCCCGACGTGGTACACCGCAAGGGTGTCGATACCCCCGTTCAGACGGGGATCAAGGCCATCGACTCCATGATCCCCCTCGGCCGCGGCCAGCGGGAGCTGATCATCGGCGATCGCTCCACCGGCAAATCGGCCATCGCTATCGATACCATCATCAACCAGAAGGGCGGCGACCTCATCTGCATTTATGCGGCCATCGGCCAGAAGACCTCCAAGGTGGCCCAGGTGGTGGCTACCCTAGAGCAGCACGGCGCTATGGAGCACACTATCGTCGTGGCGGCCAACGCCTCCGACCCCGCTGCCCTTCAGTATCTGGCTCCCTACGCCGCCTGCGCCATGGGCGAGGAGTTCATGGAGCGGGGCCGCGATGCCTTGGTCGTCTACGATGACCTCAGCAAGCATGCCTGGTCCTATCGCCAGATGTCCCTGCTCCTGCGCCGGCCGCCAGGGCGCGAGGCCTACCCCGGCGACGTTTTCTATCTTCACAGTCGCCTTCTGGAGCGAGCGGCCAAGCTGGCTCCTGAATACGGCGGCGGCTCCCTCACCGCTCTGCCCATCATCGAGACTCAGGCTGGGGACATCTCCGCCTACATCCCCACCAATGTCATCTCCATCACCGACGGTCAGATCTACCTAGAGGCCGACCTGTTCAACGCCGGAATCCGTCCGGCGGTCAACGTGGGGCTCTCGGTATCACGAGTGGGTGGTGCCGCCCAGACGCGGGCCATGCGTCAGGTAGCCGCCCGCCTGCGCCTCGACCTGGCTCAGTTTCGCGAGCTGCAGGCCTTCGCTCAGTTCGGCACCGCCGAGC
>CAZSHQ010000080.1:0-4918 GCA_964606995.1 uncultured Dehalococcoidia bacterium
GTGGCTGTCACCCTGAGCGTAGCGAAGGGTCTCACCTCCAGCGGTCTGGCGTCGCTGTTACCTGGAGACAGTACAGGCTAGAGCAATAGCGAGGCGGCGCGCAGCCTCGCATTGATATCACTCTGGATGGCCAACAGGCATCACATAGAGGGGCCTGTAACTGGGGGGAAGGTTCAATGCTTGAGAGATCTCCTCGTCTTGGAAGGCTCCCACAGTCACCGTGCCCAGTCCCAGAGCCTCCGCTTGAAGGTAAACGTTTTGTCCCACATGTCCCGCTTCCATGTGGACATAGCGCATCCCCCGATCCCCATATTTCTTAGTGGTCCGCTCATACTCCGCGGTAATCACCAAACTCAGCGGGGCCTCAGCGATAAACATCTGCTGTGCGCAAAGCCGGGCTAGGGTTTGGCGAACGTCTCCTTCCAGGGTAGCCTCTAAGGAGTGGCTTTGGGGAAGATAGTGGTATACTGCCTCCCCTAAGCCCTCCACCCCCTGTCTGCCTACCACCAGATAAAGATCCAGGGGGTAAAGTGCCCCTGCCGAAGGAGCGGCTCTCAGCCCTGTTCTGTCGGTGATGCCCTGGGCAGCCCAAAGGATCTGGGAGAACTCCTCTAAAGTTAGGGGGGGATCTTTGAAGTCCCTCCTGGACCGCCTCTTCAGGATTGCCTCCTCCAAAGTCATCTCCCCCTTGAGGCGCGGGCCGGGCAGGGGAATGGTGGACGTCTCCTCGCTGGTAGGCAATGGGCTGGCGTCGGGCGTGGCGGGTGCTTCCTCCTCGCCACCGCCACAACCACCCACCAGCGCACCCAAGCCAGCCAAGACTAGTAGAAAAGCCGCTTTCGGTCTCATGGCCCATCCTCCAGACTTCGCCCTCACGTCCTGACCGCCGCCAGTCAGGGCGACGCCCATCCTACCTTCACTCGAAGACGGTGGCAAGGGCCGCTAGATACTCGCCCCTCGACCCTCTAGGCCAGCGGACACCGGTTGCAGCCGCCCTGGCGGCAGTAGCGATGGAAGAGGTAGAGTATCCCCTGCTGGCGGCGGGCCCCCGCAGTCAGCTCTCGGCCCAGGGCGGCGGTCAGCCTTCTCAGGATGCCGTACGGTGGGAGCTTTGGATAACGCTGGTAGAGGGTCAGGGCCGCCTGGGCCAGAGGCTTGTCTTGCCTGGCCTGGGCCCAGGCCAGGGTGAAGGGCAGCACCACATTCACCGCGATCTCGTCAGCCCGGCCGGGCCCGATAAGGCCAGCGTCCGCCCGCAGGGCTGTCGTCAGCGCTCGGGGCCCTTCCACAGACGCCTCCGCTACCTTCTCCAGAAGGCCAGCCAATAACCCCTTTCCCAGGTAGTGGACCAGGAGGCGGGCAGCCCCGGCCAGACGCCGGGCCGGATGGTTCTCTGGCCTCATCCCCGCCAGGCGCCAGGATGGAGGATGCGCTTCCGGCCCACTGCAGGCTCGCCAACGCTCCGCTAGCTCGGCCCGGTAGGGCTGAAGCGCGCCCTGCTCCCTTGCCGCATCACCAAGAAAGCCGGCCCTGCCCAGGATGATGGCCTCAGCCGCCAGCACCCGCTCCTGCGGTGGATGGGCTCGGATGCGGGCGCGGAGCTGACGCCAGGGCAGGGCCCGCGCCAGCAGACGGAAGGGCTCGCGGTTCTGGCTGTAGCCCAGGGCCTCCAGAATGCCTCGATAGAGGATCTCCTCGCCATCTTCCTCGGTCAGGGCGGTGGCGAAGATAGCCGCCTTCTCCTGGAAGCGGCGGTCGCCCGCGTCATCCAAAATGGCGGCCACCGCTTCCGCCCCCAGCCGTTTTCTGGCGCTGCTACAGGGCTCCTGCCAGAGAGCAGGACGGCAGAGCCAAGCCTGCAACTCCTCCGCCCGCCGGGCCACCCAGGGGCCCAGGGCCACCACCGGTACCCGCCGGCCCGAGGCCAGACAGGTGTTTTCCCCATCGTCGTCCCAGAAGACCACGTGGAGGATGACGTTGTCATAGGCGTGGTCGCGATGGTGGCCATGGCGGCGAAAGCCGCTGGCCAGCACGTGTAGCTCCACATCCCCCCGCACCCGGCCGCCGCGAAGCTCGATGACGGCATCGCGAAAGTCGGGGCCGGCGCCGCCGCTGCAAGAACGGCCGCGAAAGACCACGCGCAGGGGCGCACCGTCGCCGCTGACCAGGGCCTGAGGGGGAAAGCGCTGTCCCTCCCACAGGCGCACCAACTCAGCCTCGCTGGGGGCTGGGGACAGGGGGCGGGAATCAGGCGGCTGAGCCCCTTCGTTGGCCGCGTCCGCTCGCTCACTATTGAGGCCTCGCTGCCGCAAGAGCGTCATATTCATTCCGTATCTTGCCCCTCGTTCTCAACCCTCGACCCCTGTCCCTCGGCCCGATAGGGGAAGCCCCCTCGCTCGGCGATGAGGGTCAGGAGGCGGGCCGAGGTGCCCCGCGGCCGGTACTGGCCCGTCTCCCACTCGCTGATGGTTTGCTGACGGCTGCCCAACTCCGCGGCCATCTGCTCCTGGGTTAGGCCCAGGTGCTCGCGCAGGGCCCTCACCTGCTGGGCGTTCCACACAGGCCCTCGTCTCCGTCTCCCCTTAGTCACCATTGCCCAAAGATCTTACACGCTTCCGTGTAGCAAATCAAGGGGTAGCGCCGAGGCCTGACCTCGTCCAAGGCCGTGCTAGCCAGATCACGGGAGCTTGCGCGAGGCAGTAGAAGAACATGGGCCTGCATAGAAGCTGAGGCGAGATTTCCCGCTCTCCTTGCCGCTGATTGCCCTTGCTCGCAGAGGGACGATGGGCTAGTATGCGAATAAGAATTTAGCACTCTTCCGAGGAGAGTGCTAAATTGTCTGTCCTGAGTGAGTGGCTTTGCAAAGGAGGGATGGTTGTGCCAGCCAAGAGACGTCCGTCAGCTAAGATCATTCCCTATGGCGATCGCGTCGTGGTGAAGCAGATCCTGCAGGAGGAGGTGCGGGCCAGCGGTATCGTCATCCCCGACACCGCCAAGGAAAGGCCTCAGCTGGGCGAGGTCATCACTGTGGGGCCCGGCCGCCTGGATGAGAACGGCAAGCGCGTTCCCATCGAGGTGAAGGTGGGGGAGCGGGTCCTCTTCGCTAAGTACTCCGGTCAGGAGGTGCCGCGGGGCATCCTGCCCGGCGACGAGGAGGAGTACCTGGTCCTTAAGGAGAGCGATATCCTGGCTCGCTTGCAGAGCTAGAAAGCGGTTGTTGTTCCCATAATCTCTTCGTCAGGGATAGGTTAAGGAGGGGAGAGGTATGCCTGCCAAGATGCTGGTTTTCGATGAGGAGGCTAGGCGCAAGCTCAAGGACGGGGTGGACGCCCTGGCCAATGCCCTGCGGGTGACCTTGGGTCCCCGCGGCCGCAATGTGGTGCTGGAGAAGAAGTTCGGGCCGCCGGCGGTGGTCGACGACGGCGTCAGCGTGGCCAAGGAGATCGAACTCAAGGACCCCTTCGAGAATCTGGGCGCTCAGCTCGCCCGCGAGGTGGCCACCAAGACCAATGACGTCGCCGGCGATGGCACTACTACGGCCACCGTCCTGGCTCAGGCCATCGTCCGCGAGGGGATGAAGAACGTGGCCGCCGGCGCCAACCCGATGGCCCTCAAGCATGGCCTGGAGCGGGGCGTGCAGGCAGTCGTGGACGCCCTGCGCGCTGTGGCTCGGCCGGTGGCTGGCAAGGAGCAGATCGCTCAGGTGGCCACCCTTTCCGGCCACGACAGCGAGATCGGCGAGATCATTGCCGACGTCATGGAGAAGGTTGGCAAGGACGGGGTGATCACCGTCGAGGAGGGCAAGGGCATTCGCTTGGAGACGGAGTTCGTGGAGGGCATGCAGATCGACCGCGGCTACGTTTCCCCCTACTTCGTTACCAACCCCGAACGGATGGAGACTATCATCGACGAGCCCTACATCCTGATCACCGACAAGAAGATATCGGCCATAGCCGACATCCTTCCCGTTCTGGAGCGAGTCCTCCAGGTGACCAAGTCCCTGGTCCTCATCTCTGAGGATTGCGACGGGGAGGCCCTGGCCACCCTGGTGGTGAACAAGCTACGCGGTACTTTCAACGCCCTAGTGGTAAAGGCCCCTGCCTTCGGGGACCGGCGCAAGGCCGTCCTGGAGGACATCGCCATCCTCACCGGCGGCACCTACATCACCGAGGAGATGGGACGCAAGCTGGACGCTGCCCAGGTGTCTGACCTCGGCCGCGCCCGGCGGGTGGTGGCCACCAAGGAGGAGACGGTCATCATCGAGGGGCACGGCAGCGACGAGGCCATCCAGGGCCGGATTAAGCAGATCAGGGCGCAGATAGAGGACACCACGTCCGAGTTCGACCGGGAGAAGCTGCAGGAGCGCCTGGCCAAGCTGGCCGGCGGGGTGGCCGTGGTGAAGGTGGGCGCCCCCACCGAGGTGGAGCTGAAGGAGAAGAAGCTGAGGGTGGAGGATGCCCTTTCGGCGACGCGGGCGGCGGTGGAGGAGGGCATCGTCGCTGGGGGTGGCGTCGCGCTTCTGCGAGCGGTGGCGGCGCTGGACAAGCTGGAGAAGAAGCTGAGCGGCGACGAGCTGACCGGCATTCGCATCCTGAGGAAGGCGCTGGAGGAGCCGCTGCGAATCATCGCCGAGAACGCCGGCGAGGAGGGATCGGTGGTGGTGGACGCGGTGCGGAGGAGCAAGGACGCGGAGTACGGCTACGACGCGGAGAGAGGTGAGTTCGGCAACCTGTTCGAGCGGGGGATCATCGACCCGGTGAAGGTGACCCGCAGCGGGCTGGAGAACGCGGCGTCTATCGCGACCCTGCTGCTTACCACCGAGACGCTGCTGGCGGAGATACCGGAGCCGCCGTCGGCGGGGGCGCCGCAGATGCCACCGCACATGGAGTACTAGGAAGAGAAGGCAGGCAGGCCCTTC
>CAZSHQ010000081.1:0-4908 GCA_964606995.1 uncultured Dehalococcoidia bacterium
TAGCTCTTGTAGTCGCGGTAGGGCCCCGTCTGGCCGAAAGGGGTGATGGAGGTGACGACAAGGCGGGGGTTGAGGGCGCTGAGGGCGGCGTAGTCCAGGCCTAGATCCGCCATCTCGCCGGGCGGCCGGTCCTCGATGAGCACGTCGGCCTGCTCGGCCAGGCGCTGGAGGACCTGGCAGCCGCTGGTTGTGCGCGGGCTGAGGGTGATCCCCAGCTTGTTAGTATTCAGGTAGAGGAAGAGGCCGCTCTTGTCGGGATGGGGGATGTCGTCTGGGAAGGGGCCTCTGGTGCGGGCGGCGTCGCCTGCCGGCGGCTCCTCGACCTTGATGACCTCCGCGCCGAGGTCGGCCAGGAGCTTGCCGCAGTAGGGCCCGCTGATCATCTGGCAGTACTCCAGGACCTTGAGCCCATCGAGGGCTGTTTCCGCCATGCTGGTGCTCTCCCGGACAGTCTTCGGCGGGCCCCTCGGCCCGCCTCACCATAAGGTTACAATCTGGGCTCGTTAGGGGCAAGCCGCAGTGGAAGGTGAGAGTGGGCGCGGGGCTACGGGCGAGCCTCGAGGCCTTTGGGCAAAATTTTTGGGAAATTAGCGGTTCGAACGCTTGACAAATTTGTACGGATATGTAAACTGGGATTGCTTCGAGGCCTGGCATAGCGGCGGCGGATGGGTGTGGGGCGTGTGGGGCTTCGGTTGTGGTAGCCTTTGCGGCCCGAGCTAGGGCGGAGAAGGCGTGGGCACGTGTTCTCGAGAAGGGGGTGCGGCGATGAAAAGGGTTCTGATTCTCCTCATTGGCCTTTCTTTGGCTTTAGTTGCGGTAAATGCTGGGTCTGATTCCGCTTTTGCCCAGACCGATTCCGATGCAGATACGATCCCGGATTCGGAGGATAACTGCTCATTTGAGCCATTCGTGCTGGTCTATTATCCGGGAAGCTATGAGTTGACTGCACCTGCAGACGGTGGAGCTATTTATTGCTTGATCTGTATGGCAGCTGAGTCCGCAGGTTGTGCGTCGGGGTGCGGGACCAATCACGCCTGTTATGACTACTGTATGGAGGGTGCCTGGGGAAGGTGTTGTGAACCCAGCATAAGTAGCGAATTCGGGATGGCAGGGGAGCTTCTAGTGACCCCCACCGAATTATTTGGTTGGATGCGGGTTCAGGACGCATCCACTCTAGAGACCCTTGCCTATCTGTGGGTGCCGTTGTCTTACAACCCGGACCAAGCAGATATGGATGGGGACGGAGTGGGGGACGTTTGTGATCATAATAGAGACGGAGACGGTATACTAGATATGGAGGACAATTGTCCCGTTGTCTACAACCCCGACCAGGCGGACAGCGATGGCGATGGGATAGGCGACGCCTGCGACCCTGTCGGCGGCGTACTGGAACTCCTCGTTGACGGCTCCGACTCGTCTCTTCGCCCCGCCGACCGCTCCGGCTCCTCGGCTCCGCCGTACGCGCTCCTCGTCGGCGGCGCCGTGGTGGCCGCAGCAGCCGCTATCACCGCGGGCGGCTGGTACGCGCGGAGGCGGTGGCTGGGCTAGGCGATGACCTTCAGGCGCTCGTCGATGAGCTCGAAGGTTGCGGGCAGGCCGCCGATGGCCTCGCCCTCGGTGGCGACGGGCACCGGCTCCGCGGACTGGGCCTCGATTCGGCGGGCGGTGCGGTAGGTGACCTGGGGCAGGTCGACGAAGGCGCCGCTGCGCAGCTTCGCGAGCTACATCTCTTTCGTCGCCGCGCCGCAGATGTCCCAGAGCGGCAGGCGGTGCAGCGGCTTTTCGACCTGAAGACCGGCCTCGGCGAGCACCGAGCGCCACTCGTCGGCGTCGAACATCGACTCGACGGCGTGGGGCAGCATCGAGTAGAGGCCGCGGCGCAGGCGGCCACGTGAGGGCTCGGCGAAGCAGAAGCGGCCGCCGGGCTTGAGGACGCGACCCACCTCCCGCAGAGCGGCTCGCCAGTCGGGAATGTGGTGCACGACGCCTGACTCGAAGACGGCGTCGAAGAGGACGTCCTTATAGGGCATGCGAGTGGCGTCGGCCACCGCCAAGTGAAGGCGCTGCTCGGGGTGGCGGTGGGCCAACCGGCGACGGGCGAGCTGGACCATCGACGGGTCGAAGTCGAAGGCTGTCAGGCAGCGGGGTCGCAGCGTGTCGAGGATGAAGGCCGTGGAGAAGCCGGGGCCGCAGCCCATATCGAGGACATAGGCCTCAGGGGAGAGGGTTGCCCAGCGGAGGAAGGCGCGAACCTCGCCTCGGTGGAGCCAGGCGCGGAAGGGGCTCTTGATCAGCCAGCGCTCCAGGACGGACATGCGGGCCATGCTCGAACTCTCTACCTCCCTTCTCTTCTTTGCCAAGCCGAGGCCAGGGCTAGGCGATGACCTTCAGGCGCTCGTCGATGAGCTCGAAGGTTGCGGGCAGGCCGCCGATGGCCTCGCCCTCGGTGGCGACGGGCACCGGCTCCGCGGACTGGGCCTCGATTCGGCGGGCGGTGCGGTAGGTGACCTGGGGCAGGTCGACGAAGGCGCCGCTGCGCAGCTTGCGGAAGGAAAAGACCTTTTGCAGGAGGCCCATGTCGCCCATGCACACCACATCCAGAAGGCCATCGTCCAGACGAGCGCGGGGTGCCATGCGGATGCCGCCGCCGGAGTACTGGCCGTTGGCGAACCAGGCATTGCCCAGAAGCATTTGCTGGGCGGGAGCGCCGTCGAGGGAGAGGGCCACTAGGTGACCGCGGTAGGTCAGCGTGGTGATCAGGATGGCTCGCAGGAAGGAGAGGCGTCCGCCCAGCCTCTTGGAGCTGCGATTGACTCGGTCGCAGACTACGGCTCCCATGCCGATATCGGCCTCGTTGAGGAAGTAGCGAACGGCCTCGCTTCCGGCCGGGCTGCGGTAGCGGATCTTGCCGACGTCGATCTCTCGCACCTTCCCCGTGGCCAGGCGCTCGGCGGCTCCTTCCAGATCGCGGGGGATGCCGAGAGTGCGGATGAAGTCCGATCCGGTGCCGCGGCAGATGATCCCGAGGGCGAGGTCGGGGCGGAGGGGGCGATCGTCGGCGATGAGGCCGTTGGCGACCTCGTTGACGGTGCCGTCGCCGCCCACCAGGGCGACGCAGCCGTATCGGTCGGCGGCCTCGCGGGCGATGGCGGTGGCGTGGCCCTGGCGCTCGGTGAAGGCGACATCGAACGGGGGCAGGAGCGAGCGCAGCTTGGCCTCGATGGCTGGCCAGCGACGGCCGGTGGAGCCGTTGGCGGAGTGGGGGTTGACGATGAGGATGAGGTCTGGCATCAGGGCAGTTCTTTGGCGGCGGCTGGTTGCTCGTCGGCGGCGAAGGCGGTCATCGCGGCCACTGCTTCTCGGTAGCGCTCCACCTGCTGCTGCCGCTGCCGCCGATCCCATCCCAGGACGTTGCCCATGAGGCGAGTCGCCTCGCTCGCCGCATCTAGGCCGTGGTTGTGGTCGAAGAGCATCAAATCTGTGCGGCGGGCCATGAAATCGTCCAGGGTGAGCGCCATCTCCTCGGCGGCGGCGTAGATGGCTTCCACCCTGAGCACAGAGCCAGCGGGCAGCAAGGGGCGGAGCAGTTGCCGGTCTGGCAGGGCGTATCCCAGCACTCGTATGTACTCGGCACCGTACGTGCGCACCAGCCGCTCGGCAGCCGGGCGGGGCAGACCCCAGGTTTCCTCCAGGGCTGAGGTCGTTGCTTCGGCGAAGCGTTCGAATCCGGCTAGCTGACCACCGGGAAGGGGAGTCTCAGCCGTGCGGCAGGGCGCCGCCGACCAGTTGAAGCGCTTTCCTTCTTTCTCTAGGACGCGGTTCACCAGGTCCTCGGCCATGGCCCGGTAGGTGGTGAGCTTGCCGCCGACGATGGAGGCCAGCCCCGCGGGCTCCATCTCGATCTCGTAGTCTCTGGGCACGTCTGAGGGGGCACCTTCCTCGAAGACCAGAGGGCGCACGCCTGTCCAGGTGGACATTACGTCCGATGGTGACAGGTGCGCTCCCTGGAAGGTGGCGTTGACCGAGGCCAGAAGGTAGTCTACGTCGGCGGCGTCGGCGTTCGCCTGGTCGGGGCTGGCGGTGTAGTCTGTATCGGTCGTTCCCACGTAGGTGCAGTCCCCCAGGGGAACGGCGAAGATCAGGCGATCATCGAGGGCAGGGAAGGCCACGATGGCGGATAGCGAGAGGCGAGAGTGAGGGAGCGTGAGATGGATGCCCTTCGTTGGGCGGAGCATGGGGGCCGCCCCGCCCTTGGCCCGCAGCTCGTCCGTCCAGGGACCGGTGGCGTTGACCACCACCCGACCGCGAACGGCGCCAGTGCGACCATCCAGGTGGTCGCGGAAGCGGACGCCTGTCACGCGATCCTCGTCTCGCTCGAGGTCGGTGACCTCGGTGTAGCTGACGACGGCGGCGTCGTGACGGGCGGCGGAGCGAATGGTGGCTAGGGTCAGACGAGCGTCATCTACCAGGCAGTCGAAGTAGCGGAAGCCGCCTCGCAGGCCGTCCCGACGCAGGGCCGGCTCCATCTTCAGGAGCTCGTCGGCAGAGAGCATGGTGTGATGCTCAACACGGCGGGAGCCGGCCAGGAGGTCGTAGGCCACCAGGCCCACCTTCAGTTGCAGGCGGCTGGCAGGGCCACCCTTGTAGACCGGCAGAATGTAGGGGAAGGGGTGAACCAGGTGAGGAGCGATCTTCAACAGGACCTCGCGCTCTCGCAGGGACTCTCTGACCAGGCCAATCTGGAGATGCTTGAGGTAGCGGAGGCCGCCGTGGATCATCTTGGAGGACCTGCTACTGGTGCCTGCGGCGAAGTCGTCCTTCTCCAAGAGAGCTACCGATAGGCCACGCATGGAGGCGTCGCGGGCGATGCCGGCGCCGGTGATGCCGCCGCCGATGATGACCAGGTCG
>CAZSHQ010000082.1:0-4861 GCA_964606995.1 uncultured Dehalococcoidia bacterium
CTCTCTCCTTGGAAGGGAGATGTGCCACCACAACACTTTGGCCGCTCACTCCTGCTGCCAGCAAGCCGTTTTCATTCAGCGGTGGTGCCCCGACAGGTCGGGGCATGAGCTACTGCTTGGAAGGAAGAAGGTCACCCCACAAAACAGGCCTAATTGTTAACCCCTTAGATTCAAAAATCGGGGTGAAACCGGGGGGAAATCGGGGTGGATTTGGGGGGTTTGCTGCCGCCAGCGGGCTGGCCCTCCCTCAGCCCAGCCGCTCCCCCATCCGGTCCGCCGGGCTGAACCGCTCGTGGGCCCGCGCCGCCTTCTCCGCATCGTAGGTCGCCGAGTACCGCCGCACCATCGCCGGCGTGCTGTGCCCCAACAGGTGCTGCACGTCCAGCTCCCTCGCCTCGTTCTCTATCGCCCAGGTCGCAAAGGTGTGCCGAAACCGGTGCACCTTCACCTTCTCCACCCCTGCCCGCCTGCCCAGCCGCCTCAGGAAGATCAGCACCGAATGAGAGCTCATCCTCGTACCATACCTAGACAGGAACAGTGGTCCAGGCTCCCTGCCACGGAACCGCTCCAGGTAGTCCTCCACCGCCTCCTTGGCCCTCGCTCCCAATCGCACCACCCGCTGCTTGTTCCCCTTCCCGTGCAACACCCTCAGCCGCTGCCCGGCCAGGTCCAGGTCGGCCAGGTCCAGGTCCACCAGCTCCGTCCGCCGCACACCCGTGTCCAGAAGAACCAAAATCATCGCCCGGTTGCGAGCGCCCCAGTAGAACCGAGTGTCGCAGCAGACCAACAGCCTCCCTATCTCCTCCGCCGTGTAGGGCTGTACGATCTTCTGCGGCAATCGAATGTTCTTGATCTGGGCGAAGGGGCTCTCCTCTATGTACCCCATCCGCTTCAGCCAGGAGAACAGGAACCGCACCTCCCGATGGCGGCGGTGGCGCGTCTCCAGGCTGACTCCGTTGCTGCCGATGCGACCCAGGTAGGCGTAGATGTGGACTGGGGTGATGGCCCGCACGCCCTCCGGGAAGTCCTCCTCCCCAGCGATGCGCTCGAAAAGGGTCAGGGTCTCCCGGTAGGCGGTGATAGTGTTCGGCGACTTGCCCTCCACCTGACAGCGCAGGAGGTAGAGCTCGATCAGGCTTGCCAGATCTTGCTGCTGCTCGACTGCCGTTAAGGTGGTCATGCTTGCTCACCTGGTGCAACGTACCTTGCGTACGTACATGGACGCTCTCTTCGGCCAGGAAGTCAAGTCGACACGGGGCGAATCTGGCAGATGTTTGGGGGAAATCGACGTATTGGCGGGCTCGCAGGACAATCAGGGCCCCAGTCGCCAAAGAGGGGCCAGCCACCAGGCCTGGGCGGACCTGGTGGCTGGTTTGGCCGAGGGCAGAGGCCTCTACTGCTCGCCAGTCTCAGCCGGGTGCCAGAAGACCCAACCGTTGATGGAATGGCCGGTGACCGCCTTGGCGGCGCCGCTGAGTGAGGCGAAGAGTTGGTCGCCGTACTTGACCGCCCTTCCAGCGGGGCGGCCCTTGGCCTCCACGATCACAGCAGTGTGTGGCTGGCCTCTATGCCTCGCCGTGAAAATGGTGCCCACAGGCGGCAGCTGGCGGGCGATCTTCTTGCGCTCGCGCTTGCTGGTCATGATGCACCTCCTTCTCCGAGTTATGTCGTCCTGCCGACCGGCTGTGGTCGTTGGACGCCGTCGACAGACACACATCACTCGGATGGGGATGGAAGTCAAGTTTTGGTGTGACGAAGAGGATCGGCCCACCGATTCTCTCCTTCCGAAGGACGCCGCTTGCCCGTCTCGGACGTGCAAGAAGTGGGGCAAGAGTAGGGCGATTTCGGATGAGTTGCGCACTCTCAGATTGGGCAGGTAGGGCAGCGCCGTGCGCCTGAGTAGCTGGCTGCCAAGCGGGTTTGCTACCGGCCAGTGCCAGCGTCCCGCCGACCTGCCCCTGATGCGCGCAGGTAGAGAAGGGTCAGTGCAGCACTTCGATCAACAAGTGGGGCGGACCCAGCCGACCCCGCCCCACTTTGTGCCCGCTGTGCGGAGTTACCATCCGCTCGGCATACCACCTAGAGGAGAAGCCGCAGACACTCGCAACACGCCATCGACAGGGCCACGGCCAGGTCGATCTTGCGGTTCTGGGTCTTCTTTACAATCCGCAGCTTGCTGTCCTGGTCCTTCTCCAGCTTGGCGTTAGCGTTGGCGATGTGCTGCCGCAGGTCGGCATTCCCGTCGTGGGAGACCCGGCGGTCCCGGATGAGGTCGTACAGCGTCTTGTCGGCCGTCAGGCGGTCTCCGCCCTGGGGGAATTCTCTGAACCAGACGGGAACTTCGCGCCGAAGACGGGTCGCAAAATCATGGAGTTGGTATGGGTCGTAGGCCACTTCGACGACGTCGTATCGCGAGCAGAGCTCCCTGATCGTGGCCTCGGGTTGGGAGTAGTCGATCGCGCCCCCCGGCGGCGGGTCCCACTTGCGCACTATGCGGACGGCGACATCGTCGTGACGGTTCGGATGGCGGCTGACTGCGACCAGCCCGAAGGAGTCGCCGGTCACCGCCGCGTCGATGGCGACCACGAGCTCCGTGCGGTCACCCGGTGCCAGCGGACGGGGGTCCAGGCAGGCGTCCCACCATTCGATGGGCACGAAGGAGGACTCAGCGCGGACCCACTGGTTGAGATGGAGGCGACGGAAGGCGGCCGGTCTGAGGATCTGCTCCTGCTCGGCGTAGTAGGTGTCACCCTCTTCTCCCCGCTGCCAAGGCATCCGACGCCCCCGTACGTCGGCGTCCCAGTAGACGAGGAGGGAGGCTCCTTCGTCCACCCATATCGGGACGAGGCTGTCGGGGTTTGGCGCTTCCTCGAAGACCATGAGACCGACATCGGCCAGTTCATGGAGATCCCAGGCGTTCAGTTGACGACCCTGAAGGACACCCCGCTCGTAGAGTTCCCATAGAAGATCGGACTCGCCATCGAAGCCAGCGTACGTCTCGATAAGCCGGGTGGAATCGCGGGTGGGCACCGGTGTGAGCTCCTCCCAGAGGCGGCGGGAGCGTTCGCTCTCGTAGCCCCAGAGCTCGGTCCAGACGGTGAGCGACGGATTGGCGCCGGCTTCTCCCTTGTAGTCGTTGGGGATGGCCCGGATAACCGAGCCACTGGGAAGGTGGCACAGCTCCCGCTCGCCTGTCTTCCAGTGGCGCCTCCAACCAGGGGACAGTTCGATGCTGGCCCGCGCTGCCTGGAAGACGCGTCCCTGAGCCTGCTCGAGGTCATTGGCCACGCAGTAGATCTCCTGAAAGCGGCCAGCGGTCTCGGCGCGGAAGCGGGCCACCAGCGCCGCGATAGTGGTCTTGCCCGACTTCTTGGGGGTGCTGTAGACGAAGGTGCGATACCGATGGCGGCCATCCGCGTCGCGGGCTTCAATGAGGCGAAGTAACGCCTCCTGATGGGGCTCAAGAGCGATGGGGCGGCCCGGGTCCGGGATGTAGAAGCTGCTCTCCGCCCATGAGACGATGTCCCCCGCCGCATGGCTAGCCGCCGTTGCCATCGCCGCTGGCAAGGAGTCGGCTAACAGCTGCAAGGCATCGCTCTTCGAAAGCGGCTGCCCTTTGTTCCTGGTCTTCAATTGTATTCACCTCCTGAAAGGCGGCCGCGAAGGCATCGGCGACCGCCATCACAAACTCGGAATCAATCGCTCCCAAGGGCTCGGCACCGGCGGCGGCCCGCTCGATCTGGGAGCCCAGCTTCATCATGAGGAGCGCGTCGCGGAGGGGGATGTTGCGAACGCCGATGATGCGGCCCTCGGAGTCGCGGTCGATGTACTTGCTCAGCGCGGCCATGGCGAAGATCTGTAGCTTGCGCCCCTCCTCCGCGTGGCGCTCCACCCAGTCCGCAGCCGCCTTCGCCTGTGCCTGGGAGGACAGACCGGCCTGGTCCCTGTCCCAGGCGCGGGCCCGTTCCATCCAGTTCCAGCGGCTGGAATACCGCTCAATGAGGGATTCACTCCTGCCGAGGCGGTGGGCGACCTCGCGAAGGCTGCGGTTGGCGGGGGGTATCTCCCGGTAGATAACAAAGCCAGCGAAGGAGGTGCCGGGCTCGCCAGGCTGCGGGTCCGTGGGCTTGAGAGTCTCGCTCATTGGACCGATCCCTCCCTGGAAGCAAAGTGTCCCCGGGCATTTGGCTGTCGGAAGAGCACAACCCAGCTGTCGTAAGCGCATTCCGGTTCCGTGAAACCCAGCTTGCCAGCCTTGAGGGCGCATATCCGTGGCTCGCGCTCCATCAGATCCGCGAACCGCTCCTGCCCCGGCCAGAGCGCCACCGACGATCCGATCTCGCCTGTATCACGGTTCCTAAACTGCGAGCAGCGCAGAAAACGCCTAGATGAAAGCCTGCAGGCTTCGAGCTCAGAGCTCTGGCGGAGAGTTGGTTCGGCTATGTCGTCACCGTCAAATCCCACTAGCGTCGTGGCATAGATTCTCTTGCCCACGTCTATACCTCCGCAAGAGTGGCTGTGCGTCCGGTGTAGCGTTGCCACCGTTCGATGGCGACTTGGACGTAGGCCGGCTCCAGTTCGATACCGACGCAGCGGCGGCCTTGTCGCTCCGCGGCGATGAGGGTTGTTCCGGACCCGATGAAGAGGTCCAGCACGAGGCTGCCGCGTGTGGAGGAGTTGGCGATTGCTCGCTCCACCAAGGCGACTGGCTTCATTGTAGGGTGCAGGTCTGAAACCGAGGGTCTCGGTATCCACCAGACGTCGCCCTGGTCCCGGTCTCCACACCAATAGCGCCTGATGCCCTCCCGCCATCCGTACCAGATGGGTTCGAACTGTCTTTGATAGTCGGCGCGGCCGAGCA
>CAZSHQ010000083.1:0-4832 GCA_964606995.1 uncultured Dehalococcoidia bacterium
GCATGGCCAGGCCCGCCATCAGCGCGGCGATCGAGGGGCCGGCACCGATAGCCGCCCGCGACCAGCCAAACTCTTCTTCCAGGGGATCAACCAGGGCGCTGAAGCAGTATATCGGCGCTTCGCTGGCGATCATTGTGATGGCCGCCGTAGCTAAGACTACCCACCAGCCGTAGAAGAAACGCATCGACCAATCAGAACAGGAGCCATCTGGGCGGCTCTGCAAATGCAATTGCATGATAGCCGCCCTACCCCCCCTCAGCCAACCCTCGTCCTGTTCAAGCGCGGTATCCACCTCGCCCGTTTTAACTTTTGAACCGTAACAAGCGGGGCCAGCCTATCGTCATTCTTACTAGCCAGACTTTCGGCCAATCATGACCTCAGCCTCCGCCTGGACAGGGGTCTGCCATAAGGAGGGCTGCGATTCCCTTGGCTGGTGATATAGGAAGAAAAGAAATCGCGTACCTCCACAGAGTCTACAGACAGAACCAGCGGGCCAACAAGGGAGCGATCCTGGATGTCATCGAGCCCCGCGTCCACGGTCGCCTTCTGGACTGCGGCTGCGGCGATGGCGAGTTCACCGTCCAGGTTGCCTGCCGCGCCCGCGTGTCGGAGGCCTACGGCATCGAGTGCGTCAACGACCGTATCAGGGAAGCCACTGATCGGGGGGTCATCGTCACTAAGGGCGACCTTAATGATCCGCTACCCTACAAGAGCCATTTCTTCAATATCGTTCACGCCGACCAGATCATCGAGCATTTGCTCAACATCGATCTCTTCCTCAAGGAAATCAAACGGGTGCTGCGGCCCGACGGCTACGCTATCCTCTCCATCAACAACCTGGCTAGCTGGCACAACCGCTTCTCCCTGGCAGTGGGCATGCAGGCCGTGCCCTCGCACGTACCCAACGACGCCATGGTGGGCAACGCCTCCGACCCGCCACAAGCAATGTGCCATCCCTCCCAGAGTGATAGCCGTCTGCTCGTCTTTAGCTTTCGGGGCTTGGCAGAGCTATGCCACTATCATGGCTTTTGGGTAGAGCGTCTGACATTCGCCGGCCACTATCCCCTTCTGCCCCACCTAGCCGACCTCATGGACAAGCTGGACACCGGCCACGCTACCTTCTTGATCGCCAAACTTCGCCCCAGCTCGTGACAGAAGCAAAGGCCAGAGCCTAGGCCATCACTAGGCAAAAAGTATCTGCCGGTGGGGTATCCCACCGGCAGATGACTTTTCCCCGGCCAAGGGAAGGGGACCCGACGTTATGGCTGAAAAGCCTGTATCTGCAATGAAAGACGGGCGATCCGCGAGAATGTTACAGAGTTTTCGGGGAATTGTTCGACTAATATGGCCCTGTCCCTGGGCTGCACAGATAAGAGGAAGCATCCAGTCACTTGCTACGAACGGCAGGCAGCCGGCGTCTCGCTGAAGGCAAAGAGTGAACGCGGCCTTACCCTTAGCCCTGGTCCGAAGGACGGGCCAGGTCGGCGGAGATCCTGCGGACGATAGCGGGCAGGGCTTTCCCGAGCTTAGGCGTCAAGCTCTCGCCGAAGGTGGAAGTATCAGCGGCAGCGATAGCGTAGATCAGTATTTCCTCAGGTACGGGCAGGTCCATCAGCCGGGCCAGACGCAGGGCCTGCCCCAGACCGATGCCATGACTACAGGTTGAGGAGCCACCTTCCAGGTCGTCGCTATCCAGGCGCCAGACCTCTCCCACTCTCGCCTCGTCCTGCACCACATCGATGATCACCGCCCGGTCGTAGCCAGACAGAAGCTGGACGGTCTGCATTCCCGCTACCGCCGCCTCCACCAGATCGATATCCTCGCCGCCCATCAGCTCATATAGCTGGCGGGCAGCCTGAAGGCCGGCGGCGTCGTCGGAGAGGATAGGGTTACCCAGACCCAGGATGAGGGTCCGCAACCGCTAGTCCCTTCTGAGGCTCTGGATAAGGTTCCTCTGGCTGTCGTAGATGCTGACGATCAGGGGCATTTGCCCCGGCAAGGAGTGGGTGGCACAGGCCAAGCACGGGTCGTAGGCCCGAAAAGCCATCTCGATGGTGTTGAGAAGGCCCTCGGTGACCACCGTGCCCTTCTTGATCAGGCCTTTGGCCGCCTTGTTGATGGACATGGCGATAGCCCCATTGTTGTGGCCCGTCCCCACGATGAGGTTGACCTTCTTCACCACCGCGTTTTCGTCTGCCCAATAGTGGTGAATCAGCACCCCCCGCGGCGCCTCCACCACCCCCACGCCCTCGCCGGGCGTCTCGGTGGGAATGGTGCGGATGTTCGTGCTGGTTATCTCCGGGTCTTGGCTCAGCTCCAGCAGGCGCTCGGCGGCGTACACCAACTCGACAACGCGTGCCCAGTGGGTGGCCAGCGTGCCGTGCACCGGCTTGCCCCCCAGAGTGGAGTAGAACCGCTCGTACTCCGCCTGAGCCAGGGGGGTAGCCATGCCGTCGGCGGCGTTGAGGCGCGCCAGAGGAGCTACCCGGTAGATGCCGCTGCCGGGGCCGTCCGTCAGCCCGTTCCAGCCGACTTTCTTAAGGAAGGGGAACTTGAGATACGACCAGGGCTCTACGTGCTCGCCGATGTAGTCCAGGTACTCAGAGCCAGGGAACTTGGCCACTTCTTTGCCCTGCTGGTCCACCACCCGCAACTGGCCTTCGTAGAAGTTCACGTGGTTATTCTCGTCCACCAGGCCCATGTAGTAGGTCTGGTGGGCGAAGGTGTCGCTGAGGATCATGTCCACGTAGGCCTTGTTGGCCAGCACTACGTCGTCCACGATCTTGATCGTCAGCTTGCCGAACTCTATCGCCGCCTTGGCGATCTCCTCGACCTTGGCCCGCTCCTCCTCGTTGAGACCCTTGCTTATGCCGCCGGGCAGGCCGCAGGTAGGGTGGATGTACTTGCCGCCGAGCATGGCCACCACCTCGTGGGTAGCGGCCAAAGCCTTCAGCACCTGTCCCCCAATTTCCATGCCCACCTTGCCGATGACGCCGACGATGTTGCGCTCGGCGGCAGGGGCGTCCGGCCCCACCACAAAGTCGGGGCCGCCCAGAGCGTAGAAGTGAGTGGCGTGGTCGGCCACAAAGAAGGCGCTGTACAAGAGCTCCCGCAGCTTCTTGGCGGCAGAGGGGGGGGCCACCTTGAAGACCGCATCGAGGGCCTTGGTGGAGCACATATGATGAGCCTCGGGGCAAACCCCGCAAATGCGGGCGGTAATGACGGGGAGGGTTTCCACCGGCCGCCCCTCGCAGAACTTCTCGAACCCCCTCAGCTCCGGCACCTGGAAGTAAGCGTTTTCCACGTCTCCCTCATCGTTGAGGAAGATCTCGATGCGGCCGTGTCCCTCCAGCCGGGTGATGGGGTCAATGCTTATTCGCCGCGTCTGCACCTTGGCCTCTGTCATCTCTTCTCCGCTCCTCGCTCCCTGTCACTCCACTCTGCGGCCTCAGAAGGCCCTGAGCCGCTACTGCGTCGCCTCGGCCGACACTGCCTCGCGCTGCCGCTCCAGCCTCAGGCGATGCAGAAGCGATACGGGCAGGCCAAACATGTAGAAGGCAGCAATAGAGTCGGGGATGGCGCTCAGTATCTGTTCGATCTCCTCTGGGTCTCGGGAATCGATATTGGATGTCACTGCGCTCAGAAGCTTGGCTCCCTGATCCACCGCTGCCGGCGCCGGCCCGTAGCAGCCGATGCAGGGCATGTTCACCTGGGGACAGGGCGCTTCACAGCCGCCACGGGTGGCGGGCCCGGCACAGAGAATGCCCTGATCCAGAAGGCACTTCTCGGGGTCGGGGATGATCTGGTAGGGCCGATATATGGCCTTGATGGACTTGTCCTCCTTGGTGCGAGGGCATTCATCGCACACCGTCTTCTCTGATGCCCCGATCACCGAACCGGCTGGAGGCAGTTCCGCCCCCTCTTTCACCACCTGTATCAGCAGCTGGACCACCGCCTCAGTCTGCTTCTTCGTCGGTGGGCAGCCGGGCATGTAGTAATCGACCGGCACTACCTGATTGAGGGCGCGGACCGTATCGTAGAACTCCGGCAGAGTAAGCTCCCCCTCGGGCACCTGGAAGCTTAGCTGCGGGTAGGTGCCCTCCTCGTTGACCGTAGAGGGCGTCTCGCAGTAGGAACTCTCGAAAATCCCCTGGCGGTTGCTCACGTTGCCCAGACCGGGGATGCCGCCCAGGTGAGCGCAGGACCCGAAGGCCACCAACACCTGCGACTTCTCCCGCAGCATGTGGGCCATGTGCTCCTGCTCGGAGTTCCTGATGGCACCATTGAAGAGAGTTATCAGAATGCTCTTGTCCGGCAGGGCCTCTACGTCCTTGTACTTGAAGTCCATAATGCACGGCCAGAGAACGATCTCGAAGGTGTTGGCCACGTCTAGAATCTTCTCGTACAGCCGCACCACAGCTATCTCGCAGCCACCACAGCTGGCCGCCCAGTATAGGGCCATCTTCGGTTTGTCCATGCTAGGCCTCCCTAACGTTCTCCCACCACTGGAGCGGGCCCAAGGCTTTCACCTGCTCGGTCATCTCCTCGCATATCTTGGCCCACCTCGCACCCTCACTGGCGGAAACCCACTCCAGGCGGAAGCGCTCCGGCTCGATTCCGAACTGTTCCAGCATCCTGCGCACCATAGTTATGCGGCGAATGGTCTTGTAGTTGCCCTCCAGATAGTGACAGTCGCCCGGGTGGCAGCCGCCAACCAGCACACCGTCGGCTCCTTCGGCGAAGGCCTTCAGGATAAAGGTGGGGTCAATGCGGCCGGTGCACATCACCCGCACCGGGCGCACGTTGGGCGGATACTCCATGCGCGCCGTGCC
>CAZSHQ010000084.1:0-4657 GCA_964606995.1 uncultured Dehalococcoidia bacterium
GACTGCCACAAGGAGCCCTGCAACGTCTGCGGCGTGCAGCGGCTGGAGGCGGAGGCCTGCCTGGCCAAGGTCGATGATCTGGCCCGGAGGCGACGAGGCCAGCGAACGCATCACCTAGAGGAGCCCACGCAGGTCTCCTAGGGTGCACTGTCTCCGAGATCTGGCGACGCATCCGCCTGACCCTGGTCACCTCTTTGGTACGCTCAAGAGACTGTTGACGTCCTGCCTTTAGCTAGGAGATAGCTAGAGGCGGCCTCCAGGCGGTTGATAGACGCCAAACAGCCGTGAGATATGCATGCGCTGTTGAGAACGCCGCCTCTGGCTGAGATTCTTCGCTTTGCTCAGAATGACGCTACCGGTGGCTGTCACCCTGAGCGTAGCGAAGGGTCTCACCTCCAGCGGCCTGGCGTCGCCGTTACCTGGCGACAGTACACCTTAGGACATCAAAAGAGGGCGATCGACTACCTAACCCCGTTACGTTGACACTCAAACAGCGCGCTGCTATCTTCGTAGCTAGAGGGGTTGTGCATGGGCAGAAGGCCTCGAAGGCGTCGGGAGCAGAAGAAGCCCACCAGACCCAGCAGACGCCTTCGCTATCTGGGAATTCTGACCGGTATGGCGGCGGCGGCGGTCGTCGCTGCCATCCTGATCGTGGTGAGCCTGGCCCCCTGGGAGAGCGATGGTGAGGCCACGCCCTCCGAATTCATTGTCCCCACCCCGAGACCAGCCGACATCCCTCGTCAAGGGACCGCGCTCGGGAGTCCCGATGCCCCTCTGACCATCGTTGAGTATTCCGACTTCCTGTGCCCCTACTGTACCAGCGCCGCCCTGCAGACCGTTCCCCAAATAGAGGAAGAGTATGTGGCCGCGGGCAGGGTGAAGCTGGTGTGGAAGCAGTTCCCCTTACCTGGGCTTCACGGTGAGTCATGTATCGTGGCGGCCGTGGCATCCGAGTGCGCAGCAGAGCAAAACGCCTTCTGGGAGTACCATGACATGCTGTTCCTTAACAACAAGAATGTTACCTTCAACATCGAGAATCTGAAACTGTTTGCCCAGGATCTGGGCCTGGATACCGAAAAGTTCAACGCCTGCCTGGATGAGGGGAAGTACATGGACAAGGTGGCGGCGGACTACGATGAGGCTGAGCGGCGTGGGGCGACTGGCACACCCACCTTCTTCGTGGGGCAGACCATGGTTGTAGGGGCCAAGCCCTACGAAGACTTCAAGAACGCCATCGAGGACGAGCTGGCCAAGCTGGGTGAGACGAGTGAGGCGGATTAGGGCTCAAGTCCTGCCCAGAGCAGCCCCCCTAACAGGGGGCGACTTCTTGAGATGGGGCGCTCTGGCCGTCCTGGCCATGGCGGGTATGGGCGTAGCAGCCTATCTAGCCTACAGCCACTACGCCGACCAAACCATAATGTGTGCTGGCCTGAGTGGCTGCGACGCTGTGGAAAGTAGCGAGTACTCTACCCTCCTCGACATTCCGGTGGGCCTGGTGGGCACGCTGTTCTGCGCCGGTCTTCTAGCCCTCGTGCTGGCGCGGGTGGCCTGTCTGCCCCTGGCGGAGGAATGGGCCCCCCTGACGGCCTTCAGCATGACCCTGGCGGGCGTTGCCTTCGCTGCCTACCTCACCTACATAGAGCTCTTCGTGGTGGAGGACATCTGCATCTGGTGCACTACCTTTGCAGGCATCGTCACCGTTGCCTGGCTGATCACCCTCGTCGATGTCTTAGCCCCAACCACGGAATAGGCCTTGAGCGGCCGATTCCGCTCAAGGCCCGCTAGGATCAAGTCTACTGGCTAGGAGCGGCTGGCTCCTCGCTCGGCTCCTGTCCTGGCTTCTCGACCGGCTCTTCTGCCGGCGCCTCTACCGGCTCCTGGCCTGGTTCCCCGACCGGCTCTTCTGCCGGCGCCTCTACCGGCTCCTGGCCTGGTTCCCCGACCGGCTCTTCTCCCGACTCCTCTACCGGGCTTTCCTCCCCGGGGGGGGCCTGAAAGGCGATGGCCAGAGCGGATAGCTTCTCAGTCAACCCTTGAGCCGCCTCGGTGACCAACTCGCCCTCCTCCGGCTCCCCTTCTCCGCCGGCCAGCAAGCCGGCCGGCACCATGAGCTCGGCCACTGTTCGCCGCTCAGGCACGGTGACGCGAGCGCGGGCCGGAATAAGCTTGCCAATGATAACGTTCTCCTTGAGACCCAGGAGGTGGTCGACAGCACCACTGACAGCCGCCTCGGTGAGGATGCGTGTGGTCTCCTGGAAGGAGGCTGCGGCCAGGAAGCTGTCGGTGTTGAGGGATGCCTTGGTCACCCCCAGGAGAACGGGCTGAGCGGTGGCGGGCTCGCCACCCTCGGCCAGCACCTTGGCGTTCACTTCCTCGAAGCGAAAGCGATCCACCAGCTCGCCCGGCAGGAGGGCGGTGTCGCCGGGAGAGTCCACCTGCACCCGGCGGAGCATCTGGCGAACGATGACCTCGATATGCTTGTCATTGATATTCACACCCTGAGAACGGTAAACCTTCTGTATCTCTTCCACCAAGTAGAGCTGCACCGCTTCCGGCCCCTGGACGCGCAGGATGTCCTGGGGATTGACTGCTCCGTCGGTGAGTTGCTGGCCGGCGTGAACATATTGACCGGTCTCCACCCGAATGCGGGCAGTGGGCGGCACCATGTATTCCCGCTCCTCCCGCTCCTCATAGACGATGGAGAGACGGTCTGAGCGTCCCCGCATGACGCGGCCGGCCATGCGAGCGGTGACGTCGGAGTCGGCGGCGACGGGGAGGGTCACTTCTTGGTCCTCCTCGACCTTCTCCGACTGGGGTAGGCGAGCCAGCAGCGCCCCTCGCTCCACCCACTCCTCGTCCTCGACCACAACCTCGACCCCTTTGGGCAGGGCATATTCATCGCGGTACAGTTCGCTGCTTACCACCTTGATGCGCCGGCTATCGCCCTCGCGTACGATCTCCGCCGTGCCGTCGATCTCGGAAATGAGGGCCCCACCCTTAGGCACCCTTGCCTCGAACAACTCCTCCACTCGCGGCAAGCCGGAGGTGATGTCCACGCCGGCCACACCGCCGGTGTGAAAGGTGCGCATGGTGAGCTGAGTGCCCGGCTCGCCGATGCTCTGGGCAGCCACGATGCCCACGGCCTCGCCCACCTCGACTAGATCGCCACGGGCCAGGTTGCGACCGTAGCAGGGAGCGCAGATGCCTCGCTTGGCCTGACAGGTCAAAGGCGAGCGCACGTGCACGCGCTCGATGCCTAGCGCCTCGATACGTTCGGCCACTTCCTCGATGATCTCCTCATTGCGGCGAACAATGAGTTCGCCCGTCTGAGGGTCGATCAGGTCGGATGCTGCCCAGCGGCCAATGATCCGCTCCCGTAGAGACTCAAGCACGCCTTTCTCTGATGGCTCCGACAGCCAGCTGCCAGCGGTAGTGCCGCAGTCATCCTCTAGGACGATGACCTCCTGGGACACGTCGATCAGGCGGCGGGTCAGGTAGCCGCTGTCGGCGGTACGGAGGGCGGTGTCGGCCAGTCCCTTGCGGGCACCGTGAGTAGATATGAAATACTCCAGCACTGTCAGCCCCTCGCGAAAGCTGGAGCGGATGGGCAGGTCGATGATGCGGCCAGAGGGGTCGGTCATGAGGCCGCGCATGCCGCACATCTGGCTGATCTGACTGATGTTACCCTTGGCGCCGCTGACGGCCATCAGGTAGACGTCACCATAGCGGTCCATCTCATTCTGAATAGCCGCCTGCACTTCCTCGGTGGTCTGCCGCCAGATGGCCACCGCCTGGTCGTAGCGCTCCTCCTCGGTGATCAGGCCCATCTGGAACTGCTGCTCCACCTCGCCGATGCGAGCATCGGCCTCTTCCAGCAGCTTGACCTTGTCTGCGGGCACCTTCAGGTCGTTGATGGCGATAGTCATGCCGGACTGGGTAGCATAGTGGAAGCCAACATTCTTGATAGCATCGACCATCTCGCCGGTGCGCTCCATGCCCAGCTTGTGATGGCATTCCGCTACCAGATCCTTGAGGTCCTTCTTGTCCAGAACCTCGTTACGGAGGGCGAGCTCCTCGGGTAGCACCTCGTTGAAGATGATGCGGCCCACCGTTGTATCGATGAGCTGGCCGCCGGTCCTTGGGTCGCGTACCTTGATCTTGGCCTGCAGTCCCACCAGGCCCAGGTCGTGGGCCAGCTTGGCCTCCTGGAAGCTGCTGTAGACCCCCTTCGGGGGGATGCCCGGGCGGTACTCGCCCTTAGCCCTTGGCTTGACCAGGGTGAGGTAGTAGCAACCCAAGACAATGTCCAGGGTAGGGGCTACCGTGGGCTCACCGTTGCTGGCTAGAAGCAGGTTCTCGGCCGATAGCATGATCTGGCGCGCCTCGGCCACCGCAGCTCGCGACAGAGGTATGTGTACCGCCATCTGATCGCCGTCGAAGTCAGCGTTGAAGGCGGCGCAGACCAGGGGATGGATCTGGATGGCGCTACCATCGACGAGAACGGGCTCGAAGGCCTGGATGCCCAGGCGGTGGAGGGTGGGCGCTCGGTTCAGGAGGACCGGCCGCTCTTGGACGATCTCATCGAGGATGTCCCAAACCTCGGGCTGAGCCCGCTCCACGACCCGCTTGGCTGACTTGATGTTGTGAGCCAGGCCGC